>NZ_JBWKZH010000016.1:0-39902 GCF_059424305.1 Hydrogenophaga sp. GW456-12-10-14-TSB4
CCCGCATGCCCCAGGCCCCGGCCGGCCAGCCCGCCGGGGTGCAGGTCGGGGGGTCGCCCATGCCCGATCAACCCGAGTACGGCACCAGCCACATCAGCATCGTCGACGCCTTCGGCAACGCGCTGGCCATGACGACCACCATCGAAGCCGGCTTCGGCTCGCGCCTGATGGTCACCACCGACCCGGCACGCCCGGGGGGCTTTCTGCTCAACAACGAGCTCACCGATTTCAGCCTCGCGCCGCGCGACGCCCAGGGCCGCCCCATCGCCAACCGCGTGGAGCCGGGCAAACGGCCGCGCTCGTCCATGTCGCCGACCCTGGTGTTCGACCAGGCCAGCGGCGAACTGCTGATGAGCGCCGGCAGCCCCGGCGGCGCACTCATCATCCACTTCACCGCCAAGACCCTGCATGGCGCGCTGCAATGGGGCCTGACGCCCCAGGCCGCCATCGACCTGCCCAACTTCGGCACCACCGGCGGCCCGCTCCTGCTCGAAAAAGGCCGTTTCCCTGCGCCGGCGGTGCAGGCCCTGCGTGAGCGCGGCCACACCGTGGAGGAGCCGGAGATGACCAGCGGCCTGCAGGCGCTCCAGCGCGGAACGCAGCGCGGCCAACGCGTCTGGCTGGGCGGGGCCGATCCCCGCCGCGAGGGCATCGTCGCGGGGGACTGATCCCTGACGGGCCATCGGTCAAAATAGCCCGGTGGCGATCCCCCAGACTTTCATTCAGGAACTGCTCAACCGCGTCGACGTGGTCGACGTGGTGGGTCGCTACGTGCAGCTCAAGAAGGGCGGCGCCAACCTGATGGGCCTGTGCCCGTTCCACGGCGAGAAATCGCCCTCGTTCAGCGTCAGCCCGACCAAGCAGTTCTACCACTGCTTCGGCTGCGGGGCCAACGGCAACGCCATCGGCTTCCTGATGGAACACGCCGGCATGAGCTTCATCGAGGCGGTGAAAGACCTCGCCCAGCAGGCCGGCATGCAGATTCCCGAAGACGACGCCTCGCCGCAGGACCGCGAGCGCGCCGCCCAGCAGCGCCAGAAGCAGGCCACCCTCAACGACGTGCTGGAGAAAGCCGCGCACGCCTACGCGAAACAGCTCAAGACCTCGCCGCGCGCCATCGACTACCTCAAGGGCCGCGGCCTGTCGGGCCAGATCGCCAAGACCTTCGGCCTGGGCTACGCGCCCGAGGGCTGGCGCGCGCTGGCCAGCGTCTTCCCCGACTACCAGGAACCGCTGCTGGTCGAGTCGGGCATGGTGATCGAGCACGAGGACGAAAAAGGCGCCGACGGCCAGGCCAAGCGCTACGACCGCTTCCGCGATCGGATCATGTTCCCGATCCGCAACGTCAAGGGCGAGCACATCGGCTTCGGCGGGCGCGTGCTCGACAAGGGCGAGCCCAAGTACCTCAACTCACCCGAGACGCCGGTGTTCAGCAAGGGCCGCGAACTCTACGGCCTGTTCGAGGCCCGCACCGCCATCCGCGTCGCCGGTTATGCGCTCGTCACCGAGGGCTACATGGACGTGGTCGCGCTGGCCCAGCTGGGCTTCGCCAACGCCGTGGCCACGCTGGGCACGGCCTGCACCCCCGACCATGTGCAGAAGCTGCTGCGCTTCACCGACTCGGTGGTGTTCAGCTTCGACGGCGACGGCGCCGGCCGGCGCGCCGCGCGCAAGGCGCTCGACGCGGCCCTGCCTCTGGCTACCGACACGCGCAGCGTCAAGTTCCTGTTCCTGCCGGCCGAACACGACCCGGACAGCTTCATCCGCGCCAACGGCGAGGCAGCTTTCGCGCAATGCGTGAAAGAGGCCGTGCCGCTCTCGCGCTTCCTGCTCGAATCCGCCGGCGCCGATTGCGACCTCACCAGCGCCGAAGGCCGCGCCCGCATGGCCAGCCAGGCGCGCCCCCTCTGGAGCGCCCTGCCCGACGGCGCGCTCAAGCGCCAGCTGCTCGGCGAACTCGCCACCGGCATCGGCATCGGCAGCCCCGACCTGCTGCAGCTCTGGCAACAGTCGGGCGGGAACGGCCCGCGCAAGCCGCGCGCCCCCAGCCCGGCCCCCGCACCGCAAGGCCACGACGACGGCTACTACGACGGCGGCGGCGGTGCCAGCGCCTCCTATGTCCCGGACCACCCCCAGGAGTCCGGCGGCGGTTATGGCGGCGGGGGCTACAGCAGCGGGGGCGGCAGCGGTAAAAGCTATGGCGGCAAAGGCTACGGCAAATGGCGCAAGGGCCCGCCACCCCCACCCCGCATGCTGGGCACGCGCCGCGCCGGTGGCAGCCGGGCCGACCGCGCGGTGGGCCTGCTGCTGGCCAACCCGCATGCCTGGGACAACCTGTCGGCCGATGACCACGCCCTGCTGGCCCACCTGCCGGCCCCCCACGGCCAGGTGTTCGGCTGGCTGGAGGCCCAGCTCCACGAACACGGCCACCAGCCCTGGGCGGCCATGCGCGAAGCCCTGCGGGGCAACGAGCACGAGGCATTTGCCTGCGTCCAGGTCGAGCAGGCGACCATGGGCGCCGACCCGGAAACCGAACTGTCCGAACTGACCGACGTGATGAACCGCCTGCGCTGCGACGGCCTGGAGGAGCAGGCGCGCCAGCTGGCCGATCGCGTGGCCCGGGGCGACACCAGCGCCATGGAGGACTACAAGCGCGTCAACGCCCAGCTGCTGGCCCTCAAGAGCAGCACACCAGCCTGACAAAAAATCCGGGTCAGCGGTATAATCCAAGGTTTTGCACCGCAAGCGCGACAGCAGCACCTCCGGCACCGGCCCGGCCCCTTGTTCGGGGCTAGATGGAACACCTTTCCTGGCCACCTCGGCGACCTCCCCCGCCCGATGGAACCCCGCAAGGACTGCACACCAAATGTTCGCCCCACAGCTTGCAGGCCTGCCCTTTCCGGCGAAAGGCAGGCGTTGTGCCCAACAAAATCACCGGGACGGACCGCGCCGCGCGGCCTTTCAGGCGTTTTGTGTGTTCTGCCGGTTCCAGTTCGACATTTTTTTGAGGTCCCCATGCCCGCGAAGAAATCCAGTACGTCTGTTGCGTCCAGCACCAAAACCGCCAAGAAGGCCAGCGCGAGCGCGGCTGCTCCGGTTTCTCCCCCGAAGAAAGCCCCCGCTGTGACCCAGAAGACCCCCGCCGCCAAGGCCGCGCCCGCCAAGAAGTCCGCCGCCAAGTCAGAGGCCGAACTGCTCGAAGAACCCGCGAAGAAGAAGGCCGGTCGCCCGGCCAAGGCCGACACGGGCGACAAGCCCGCCGCCAAGCGCGGCCGCAAACCCAAGGCCGCCGCCAAGGGCGGCAAGGCCGATGCGGACCTCGACGATGCCGACCTCAGCGACATCGAGGACGACCTGACGGGTGACGAGACCGAAGTCGAAGCGGTGGACACCACCGCCGCGCAGACGACCGAGAAGGTCAAGCCCCTGCGCATGAAGATCAGCAAGGCGAAGGAACGCGCGCTGATGAAGGAATTCGGCCTGGACGAGACCGTCCTGTCCGAAGAAGAAGCCCGCAACCGCCGCGAACGCCTCAAGACCCTGATCAAGCTGGGCAAGACGCGCGGCTACCTCACGCACGGCGAAATCAACGACCACCTGCCCGACAAGCTGGTGGAAGCCGAGACGCTGGAAGTGGTGGTCTCGCTGCTCAACGACATGGGCGTGGCGGTCTACGAACAGACCCCCGACGCCGAAACCCTGCTGCTGAACAACACCGGCCCGACCGCCGCCACCGAAGAGGAAGCCGAGGAAGAAGCCGAAGCCGCCCTGTCCACGGTGGACAGCGAATTCGGCCGCACCACCGACCCCGTGCGCATGTACATGCGCGAAATGGGCACGGTGGAGCTGCTCACGCGCGAAGGCGAAATCGAGATCGCCAAGCGCATCGAGGGCGGCCTCAACGACATGATGGCCGCCATCAGCGAGAGCCCCGCCACCATCGCCGAGATCCTGGTGATGGCCGAGGACATCCGCGAAGGCAAGGTGGTCATCTCCACCGTGGTGGACGGCTTTGCCGACGCCGACGAAGCCGATGACTACGTGGCCGAAGAAGACTTCGACGACTACGACGAAGCCGACGACGACGACGGCAAGGGCGGCTCCAAGGCCCTGACCCGCAAGCTCGAGGAACTCAAGCGCGAAGCCCTCTCCCGCTTCGACAACATGCGCACGCTGTTCGAGAAGCTGCACAAGATCTACGACAAGGAAGGCTACGGCACGCCGGGCTACCTCAAGACGCAGACGTCCATCACCGAGACGCTGATGTCGATCCGCTTCACCGCCAAGGCGATCGAGAAGCTCTGCGGCACCATGCGCAGCCAGGTCGACGACGTGCGCAAGAAAGAGCGCGAGCTGCGCCGCATCATCGTGGACAAGTGCGGCATGCCGCAGGAAACCTTCATCAAGGAATTCCCGCCCAACCTGCTCAACCTCAAGTGGGTCGAGAAGCAGGCCGCGGCCGGCAAGCCCTGGAGCGTCGTCATCGAGCGCAACATCCCGCCGGTGCAGGAACTGCAGCAGGGCCTGATCAACATCCAGGCCAGCGTGGTCGTGCCGCTGACGCACCTCAAGGACATCCACAAGCGGATGAACCAGGGCGAGTCCACCTCGCGCGACGCGAAGAAGGAAATGATCGAGGCCAACCTGCGCCTGGTGATCTCGATCGCGAAGAAGTACACCAACCGCGGCCTGCAGTTCCTGGACCTGATCCAGGAGGGCAACATCGGCCTGATGAAGGCGGTGGACAAGTTCGAGTACCGCCGCGGCTACAAGTTCTCGACCTACGCCACCTGGTGGATCCGCCAGGCCATCACCCGCTCGATCGCCGACCAGGCACGCACCATCCGCATCCCGGTGCACATGATCGAGACCATCAACAAGATGAACCGCATCTCGCGGCAGCATCTGCAGGAGTTCGGCTTCGAGCCCGATGCGTCCATCCTGGCCGAGAAGATGGAGATGCCCGAGGACAAGATCCGCAAGATCATGAAGATCGCGAAAGAGCCGATCTCGATGGAAACCCCCATCGGCGACGACGACGATTCGCACCTGGGCGACTTCATCGAAGACCAGGCCAACACCGCGCCCATCGAGGCCGCGATGCAGGCCGGCTTGCGCGAAGTGGTCAAGGAAATCCTCGACAGCCTCACGCCGCGCGAAGCCAAGGTGCTGCGCATGCGCTTCGGCATCGAGATGTCCACCGACCACACGCTGGAAGAAGTGGGCAAGCAGTTCGACGTGACACGCGAACGCATCCGCCAGATCGAAAGCAAGGCGGTGCGCAAGCTCAAGCACCCGAGCCGCTCGGACAAGCTGCGCAGCTTCATCGACACGCTGTAAGCGGCGGTCGATCAACAGAAAAAAGGGAGCCTCAGGCTCCCTTTTTTCATGGTGGCGCGAGCGTCAAGCCTCGCGCGAGAATCGCCATTCAGGCAACAGGCTCAGCAGCCCCCTCGACCGAAGAAGGGCTGGCGCAGGGACGTTCATCCTCGAGCAAACTCCAGCAGGCACTGGTCCTGCCCCAGACCTGTTACCTCAACATTCAACTCCCGGAGATCCGCCAACACGTCTTCCCGAGCCTGCGCACGCAAGTCAGTGGCATTTGAATCCTCGTCCACGGCAAACAGCACATGCTGTGGCAACAGGCCGCGTTTGCGGAGCTGGGTCACCCTCAAAACCCACTGTCCCCCGTGATCAATGATCCGGGCTGGATCAGACTGGCTCAGCGTTAGCGCTTTGATGGCCCTCACTGGCGTTTCGCCCTCCATCTGGACAAATGGGAATTGCGCGTGATACTCCTCGTTGCCCACGCGAGCCGGCTGAAAGCGCTTAGCCAGATTCGCGCCCTTGAGCACCTGCCTAATATTGCGCTCCAGCACCTGCTCGCGGTACTCGCGAGTCACAAAATTGCGCTCGACGTAGTAGCCATACAGGTCCCGCAATTTGGCCTCGGGATCACCGGTCAGCACCAAACGCCCCTCCCCAAAACGCAGAAGACTCGCGCGCGGCTTGATCAGCTCAGTCCACAAGGCCCACGTGGCCTTCTCGTCCATGCTGCCCAAGCGACGGTCAACCCCGTTGGCTTTGAAGGCGCCACTCACCCGTTCCAGCTCTTCACGAAGATCACGCATGAACGCGCGATAGGTGGCAACTTCCATCTGCTCAAAGAAGTTGGTGATGCGGCTGGTGCGGTTACCCAGCAGGCGAAAGCCAAAATAGCGTGCTCGGGGCGCGAACAGCACCACACCCACATTGGCAAACTCTTCCGTCTCCACGAACGGCATGAAGCGCACGATCGCGTAATGGCATGCGGTTTTCATGGTGTGAGATTCCAGAAGGTTTGCTCGTTACGGCAACGTTCCAACGTCGCCACCATTTCCGGTAAGTTCCATGCGGCCGGTACGGTCTGTTCGGCGTCAGCAAAGCGCCAAGCCTCTGGAATGGTAGCGCAGACATCCTCCAGCGAACGGAGGGCCGCCTCAAAGCCCTCCCGCAACTGCTGACGCGCGACCCCGTCGGAAGCCAGTAGCCGGAGATCCGCCGCGAACACGTGAGAACTTAGAAACTGTTCTGCATCAAAACCCGCTTCAAATGCCAGATTGTGGTCAAACACCACCACTTCGCCCCCATCTGCTCCCTGACGCCATAGCAAATTGGGGTTCCCTCCCAGGGCCGACAACGTGCGATCAGCGTTGTGAATCCACCAGTCAAAAGCCGCTATCAAGGCTCTCAGTCGTGCCGGAACATGCTGCGCCATGCTCCAAGCAAAGTCACTTGCCTCAACCCGACGCGAAGCAAACGCCACACCAGGAACCAAATCCGTCATCCACTCACCCAACCGTGGATCACACAGCTCTTCGGGTACCTCCGCCAGTGAAAACTCGGGAATTGGTACGCCCACTTCGCGGGCCATGTTCGCAGAAAGCCATTCGGCCACCAGCTCTCGCTTGGGAAGTCCACCACTTTTGACGAAGTAGAAGTGTCCGTCGTCACAACGGCACACATAGGGCGCTGTCTGTCCCTGCTCTGCCCGCTTGATGACCTCTTCTATGACGATCATTTGGCCGCCTCCGCCTCCTGCAACGCCCTCAACGTCCGCCCCTGCGCGTCCTGCCACTCGGTACGACCGTTGGCGCTGCGGCCCAGTACCACGGCTGCGGCGGTGCTGGGCGAGCTGAAGCTGTAGTCCTGCGTGAAACGATACCAATCGCCGTCAAGCGCCAACACCCCTGTCGATATCAATTCCTGCCGAAGATCAAACATGCCCCTCACATGCAGAGCCATGGAAGGCACCGCCTCGGCTGCCGCCCGAGAGCCAACCGTCACCACAAAACCCTGACTGGCCTCGTAGCCTGTGGCCACCACGCCCTTGCCCTTGCAGGTAAGCAATGGCGCAGCCTTGGCAACCGCGGCCTTGGGCGCCTGCTCGAACGCGTGCACCCCCAACACCGGCAGCATGCCCAGCATGTGGGACAAAAACACCTCCATGTCGGCTCTGTCACCTTCGCTCAGGCTGGGCTCTGTGGGCTGATTGGCGTTGTCCAGCGGCATGCGCTTGGCCGCACGGGCCAACGCGATCAACCGCGCCTCCAGAAACTGCACATGCGCCTTGTTCAGCAGCCCGGACGACGTGGTGGTGAACCCGATGGCGCGAGCCCAGAAATCCTTCTGGGCGTAGTGGCTCTCCAGTCGAGGCCGAACAGGGTCGCCCTCGCCCACATAGAGCATCTCGCCCTCGCCGTCTGGTCGAGGCCCCAGCAACAGGTACACCCCAGTCTGCGCCAGCTCTGAGCGCAACTTGACCTGCGGCAGCAAGGCACGTGGGAACACCAGCGCCTTGCCAATCCAGTTGGACTTTTCGACGATGCGCAAACCGTCAGGGTCGCCATCGGCCACGAAGATTCGGAGCGAGAAAGGGGTCATGACATCTCTTGAAGCAGCTCGCGGATGCATCCCCGCGCGAGAGCAATGGGCACGGCCGGTGCCCTTCCGGCGAAAGGCATTCTAGATGGCGGCAGGCAAGGTCACGACCACCGACAAACCCGGTTGCGCGTTGCGCACCGCCAGCGTCCCGCCGTGCGCCTGCGCCACCAGCCGGCACAGGTACAGGCCCAGCCCCACCCCACCGGCGCTGCGCGTGCGCGCCGTGTCGGGGCGGAAGAAGGGCTGGCCCAGTTGGGTCAGCTGGTCCTCGGGCACGCCGGGGCCGTGGTCGCGCACCTCGTATTCAACGCCCTGCCCCGCCGGTCGCACGTACAGGGTGACGGGCACCGGTGCGCCCGCGCTGTGGCGCAGCGCGTTGTCCAGCAGGTTGCGCAGCAGCAGGCGCACGCGGATGCGGTCCAGCGGCATCTCGGCCGGCTCACCGGCGACGTGCAGCGCGATGCCGCGTGCGGCGGGCTGGATGGCCGCGAGTTCGTCGATCACTTCGCGCGCCAGCGCGGCCGGGTCGGTGGGCTCGCGGTGCAGCGCGGTGTGCCGCCCGGCCAGGCGCTCGCTCTCCAGCAGGTCGCTGATCAGGCGCGCCATCTCGCTCAGGTCGCGCAGCAGGGCCTCTCGCTGCGGGGCGATCTCGGCGCCCTCGGGCAACAGCTCGGTGTTCAGGCGGGCGCGGGTCAGCGGGCTGCGCAGTTCGTGGCTGATGGCCAGCAGCAGGGCGCGCTGGGCGTCGAGCATCTGCTGGATGTCCTGGCCCATGGTGTTGATGGTCGCGGCCAGCTCACCCAGTTCGTCCGGTCCCCGGGGGTGGCGCACGGGAATGGGCTGATCAAACCGGCCCGCGCCGAAGCGCAAGGCGCCCTGGCGGATGTCGTCGAGCGGGCGCAGCAGGCGGCGCACGTACAGAAAGGCCAGCAAGGTGAGCACCAGCAGCGCGATCAGCGTATAGCCCACCAGCCTGGGGCGGCGGTCGAACACCGCTTCGTCGACGCCGAACTCCAGGCGGTGACCATCGGCCGTGGTGCGTTGCAGCAGTTGCTGCCACTCCTGGTCGTCGCCCCAACCGGCGTCGTCCTGGCCCGGCTCGTGGTTCCAGGCCCGGTCGCGCCGCCAGTGCAGGCGCTGCTGGTTGGGGTGCGAGCGCCAGTTGACCTGCGGCCCGGCGATGTCGATGGTGAGCGGCAGGCGCTGCGTGAGGGCCTTCGCACGCTCGACGCTGGGGCTGCCGCCGGCGGCGACATCGGCCGCCAGGCGGTCCACGTAGTCCATGAGCAGCGGGCGGGCCGCCTCGCGCCAGCCGACCGCGAAGGCCTTCTGCACGCCGCTGATGAAGGTGAACGACATCGTCATGGCCAGCAGCAGGAACACCATCACCATGCGCAGCTTGAGCGAGCAGCGCAGCGCATGGCCGGCGCGGCGGTACCAGGGCCGCGGCGCCGTCATGGCGAGAGGCGCCGCAGCGCCAGCGAGTAGCCCGCGTTGCGCAGGGTCTTGATGCAGTCCAGCGGTTCGAGCTTCTTGCGCAGGCGGCTCACCACGATGTCGACCGCGCGGGTGTAAAGGTCGGCCTCGTGGCCGCGCAGCTGGTTGAGGATGTCGTCGCGGCTGAACACGCGCCCGGCCTCGCGCGCGAGCAGGTGCAGCAGGTCGAACTCGGTGCTGGTGAGCTCCACCACCTCGCCCTCGCGCCACACGCTGCGGCGCGCCGGATCGATGGTGAGGCCGTCGAACACCAGGGTGCCTGGCTCCACCGCGCGGGCGGGCGCGGCCGGCGGGCCGTTGCCGCCGTGGCGCCGCCGCAGCACGGTCTGGATGTGCGCCACCAGCTCGCGCGGCTCGAAGGGCTTGGGCAGGTAGGCGTCGGCGCCCAGCTCCAGGCCGACCACGCGGTCCATCACATCGCCACGCGCGGTGAGCATCACGATGGGGATATCGCTTTCCTTGCGGATGGTGCGGCAGAGCTCGAAGCCATCCATCTCGGGCAGCATCACGTCGAGGATGGCGGCATCGAAGGCTTCGCCGCGCAGGCGCGCCAGGCCCTCGCTGGGCCGCAGCGCGTGCGTCAGCGCCAGCTCGAAGCGCTGGAAGTATGTCGCCAGCGGCGGGCCGAGCTGTTCGTCGTCGTCAATGAGCAGAACGCGGTGCATGAGGCATTGTCACACCGCGCCCAGGGCGCGGTGGCGCACGATGAGGCGGCGCAGCCGCTGCTGCGCGCCACGGTCCAGCCCGTCGAAGCGGTCGGCCGCCGAGAGAATGGCCGGCAGCGCCGGCACGGCTTCGGTCGGCTGGCGGCGCGAGAGGCGCGCCCACAGCCCCAGCGCGTGCTCGCGGTCGAAGCGCGGGCCCCAGACCAGGGCCAGCAGCTCGTCGTGCGGGTCGTCCACCCCGGCCAGCAGCGCCGGGCCGTGGTCGCGCAGGCGCTGGGCGATCGGTTGCAGCGCGGGCGACATGGCGGTCATCCCACTCAGCCGCGCGAGAACCAGCCGTGGCGCTTGCCCATGCGCTCGCGCACCTCGGCCTGCTGCGTCGGGTTGAGGCTGTCGTAGAAGTCCGCCAGGGCGTTGATCACCTCGGGGCTGCTCACCTGCACCACGCGGGTTTTCTCGTCGAGCAGGTTCAGGGCGCGGGCGCGGTCGAACTTTTCGCCGGCGATCAGCGCCTTCATTTCACCGCGCGGGTTCGTGGTCTGGCCGATCAGGGCCGTGCGCTGGGCCTGCACCTTGTCGGCCAGCACGTTGAGCTTCTGCTGCTGTTCGGCATTGAGGTCGAGCTTGCTGGTGATGCGGTTGACCACCTTGCCGCGCACCTCGGCGATCTTCTCCGCGCTCATGGGGGCGCGCTCGCGGTGGCCACAGGCGGCCAGGCTGCCGACGGCGATGGCCACGCCGGTGAAGGCCAGGAGGGAGCGTTTGATCCAGGGTTTCATGACGGTGTCCTTTCAAAGGGACTGTTGAACATGACCGTCATGGTGCCGGGCGCTCTCCCCCACGTCGTCTCACGAGGGTTTCGCTTTGTATCGGTATTTTTCAGCCCCGCCGCGCGCGCTCCAGAGCGAAGGGCCTCGTCCAGGGCTCCCACGGATCCGGCTCCGCCGGTCCCAGGGAGCGCCCCCTGGGGGGTCGCGCGAAGCGCGGCGGGGGGGTCAATAAACCTCAGTGTCGACTTCGCGGTTCGACTGCTCGTTGTACCGGTTGCCGCTCACCGTCTGCTGGTTGATCAGCGCGTCCAGTCGGGCCAGGGTGGCCGCGTCCAGCGCCACGTCCGACGCGCCCAGGTTCTCGCGCAGGTGGTCTTCGCGCGAGGTGCCCGGGATGGGCAGCACGTCCGGCCCCTGGTGCAGCAGCCAGGCCAGTGCGAGCTGGGCCGGCGTGCAGCCGACCTCGTTCGCGATCTTGCGGTACGCGGGCAGCAGCTTGAGGTTGGCGGCGAAGTGATCGGGCGCGAAGCGCGGCATCGCGCGGCGGATGTCCTTGGCGTCGAAACTGCTCACGTCCAGATCGGGGCCGCACAGGTAACCGCGCGCCACCGGGCTGAAGGCCACGAAGGTGATGCCGAATTCGCGGCAGGTGTCGAGCACCGCGATCTCGGGGTTGCGCGTCCACAGCGAGTACTCGGTCTGCACCGCGGCGATGGGGTGCACCGCCTGCGCCTTGCGGATGGTGGCGGCCGACACCTCGGACAGGCCCAGGGCCTGCACCTTGCCCGCGCGCACCAGGTCGCTCATCGCGCCCACGCTGTCCTCCACCGGCACCTGCTTGTCCCAGCGGTGCAGGTAGTAGAGGTCGATCACGTCGGTCTTGAGGCGGCGCAGGCTGTCTTCGCAGTTCCTGCGGATGGCCTCGGGCCGGCCGTCGATGACGCGCTTGACGCCGTCGTCGAACTGCACGCCCGCCATGCCGCCCTTGCTGGCCAGCGTGAACTTGCTGCGGTGCTTGGACAGCACGTTGCCCACGTGCGTCTCGCTGGCACCGAACCCGTAGAGCGCTGCGGTGTCGAAGTGCGTCACGCCTTCATCGAAGGCCGTGAGCAGCACGCGCTCGGCCTGCTCCTTGGACACGGGGGCACCGTAGGCGTGGCAGATGTTCATGCAGCCCAGGCCGATGGCGCTGACGCTGAAGGGGCCCAGTTGGCGTTGCTTCATGGAGGTCTTTCCGGAAAAAGGGTTCAGGGACTGGCTTCGGCGATGGCCGAGGCCAGGTCATCGAGCGGTGCGGCCAGCTCGCGCTGCCACCACCGCCCATCATCGGACAAGGCCACGAAGCCCAGCCGCGCGTAGAGATCGGCCACCACGGCGTTGCGCGCGCTGGCCAGGTATTCGCCCACCAGGGTCGATGCGCCCTGCTCACGGGCCCATTGGACCAAGGTGCGCAGGATGAAGGCCTCGGCGGTGCGCGAGAAGACGCGGCAGCTCAGCAGCCAGCTGTCGATGCGCAGCGCATCGCCTTCGCGCACCGCGAGCAGCGAGCCGACCAGGCCGTGATCGCCAAACCGGTCCTTCAGGTGGAAGGCCAGCGCGAGCCGGTCGGGCTGCTGCATCTGGGCTGTGAGCTGCGCCTGGGTGTAGCGCCGCGTGGTGAGATTGAACTGGTTGGTCTTGAGTTCCATCTGCGCCAGCCGGGGCAGGTCCTGCGCGAGCGCGGGCGCGGCCCGCCCCTGCATCGCCAGGCCCGCCAGGTAGCTGCCAATGTCGGCCGACGAGGTCGCCTCCGCGCGCGCCTGGCGCAGCGCGGCATAGGCGGCTTGGCGGCCATGGTCCACCTCGGTGTAGGCCTGCTGGTCGAACCAGTGCCCGGCCTCCAGGCGCTCGATGAACTGCGCCGGGTCGGCACCGATGTCCACCACCGCCACCTCGGGCAGAAGCTGCTGCACCAGCGCCCGCTCGGCCGGGTTGTCGTCCACGAACACGATGGCGTCCAGCCCGAGGTTGAGTTCCTGTGCGATGCGCCGCAAGCCGGTGGCCTTGTCGTCCCAGCTGCAGACGAAGGCGGCGAAATCTTCGCGGCGCAAGGCGCTGTCGGCGTGCTCGAAACCGGTGGCGGCGATCTCGGGCGCGTTCTTGCTGCAGACCGCGAGCACCACGCCGCGCTGCGCCAGGCCCGCGAGGTGCTGCTGCCAGGCCGCGAAGGCCTCGCCCTTGCCGCCATGGGCCGGCCCCAGGGCGATGCCGTCGAGACCGTCGTCGCCGATGGTGCCGCCCCACAGGGTGTCGTCGAGGTCGAGCACCAGCAGCTTGCGGGTGCGGCCCGTCGCGGCCCGCCAGGCGCCGCGGAACCAGGGCAGGTAGTCCGGCAGGAAGCGCGGGTCGAAGCCGAGCTTGCCGGCGTGAAAGAAGCGCGGTGCCGACCACGCGGCCAGACCGACGCCGGCCGCGAGCCGGTCGGCTTCCAGCCAGGTCACGCGGCCCGCGCCGGCATCGATCAGCGCCTCGTTGAGGGCCTGCACGCGGCGCGCGGTCGAGGCCGGCGATCGGCGGTCGGCCATGCCCCGCCATTGCACGGACGGCGGCACGAACAGGTGCTGGATGATGCGGCAGCCGCGCGCTTCCAGCGCGGCCCAGATCGCCTCGAACGCCTGCACCTGCCGCGCGGTGTCGGCCGCGACCGCCGCGGCGTCGGCCTCCAGCGGCAGGGGTTCGAGGGCCTGGCGCCAGTCGGGCACCAGCACCACCACCTCGGGCTTGAAAGCATGCAGGGCCGAACCGCCGTCGAGGCATTCCTGGCGCATCACGCCGTACGGTGCGGCGTGCACCCAAGCCAGCTCGCCCTCCTGGGCGATGGCGCAGGCGATGGCCTGCCGCAGCAGATCGGGAGTGAGGTCGGCGGCCAGCGCGACGCGCCGCGCGGCGCCACCCTCGGCCGCGAGCGCCGCGATGTCCGTTGCGCAAGCCATCAGCTCGGGCAGCGGCGGCCGGGCCACCGCGGCCAGCCGTTCGCGCACCGCTTTCAGGTTAGGGCCTGTTAACACTATTTTTCCAAGTGCGAAGGGGTTGAGAACAGCGCCCATCTAGGCGCGCGACGACGGCCAGGCTGGACGCCTGGCCTGGGAGTGCAACGACGAGGGGCGCTGTTCTCAACCCCTTCCCTGCGGGTTGCGGCCAAAAAGGCCATGCGCCGCGTTGCGAAGCCTCGCCGGGCCGCCCGGCCCGTCTGCGTTTCGCGCCTTGCGCATGGCCTTTTTGATCCGCAACGCATCTTGGAAAAATAGTGTTAACAGGCCCTAGACATGGCGGGCGATGACCTCGCGCACCGCGCTCACGGAGGTCAGCTGCTCGATGTCGCTGTTGTCGAGCGTGATGTCGTAGGTGATCTCGATCATGCTGGCCAGCATGACGGTCTTGAGGCTGTCCCAGGACTCGACGGTCTCGGTGCCGTCGTCGTCACGGAGGGCATCGGCGGGGATCTGCAGCACCGAGGCGATCAGGGCGCGGACTTCAGGCATGGGCGGTTTTCTCGAAGGACGGTGGAAGGAAGCGCGCCAGTATAGGGACGGGACACCTCACGACGGCAGCTCCAGCGCCACCGCCAGGGCCTCGCCGCCGCCCATGCAGAGCGTGGCCACACCGCGCCGCGCGCCGCGACGCTCCATCGCGTGCAGCAGCGTGACGACCATGCGCGCACCGGTGGCGCCCACGGGATGCCCCAGCGCGCATCCACCGCCATGGACATTCACACGGTCCAGCGGCACGCCCAGCGCCCGGCACACCGCCAGCAGGCCGACGGTGAAGCCTTCGCCAATCTCCCACAGCTCGACCGAGTCGATCGGCCAGCCGGTTCTGGCCAGCAACTTGTGCACCGAGCCCACCGGCGCGGTGCTGAACTGCTGCGGGGCCTGCGCGTGCGAGGCGTGGCCCCGCACCAGCGCGCGCACCGGCCACGCTTGCGCGCTGGCGTGCGAATGGCGCGTGAGCACGAGAGCGGCCGCCCCGTCCGACAGGGGCGAACTGGTGGCGGCCGTGACCATGCCCTGCGGGCCGCTCAAGGGTTTGAGCTCGGCAAACTTCTCGGGCAACACCTGGCTCACCGGCTCGTCGTTCGCCACCACGCGGCCATCGACCAGGCGCACGGGCACGGTCTCGCGCAGGAACGCTTCGCTCTCCTGGGCCGACCGCGCACGCTCGAACGAGCGCAAGGCCTGCGCTTCCAGTTCTGCCCGCGTGAAGCCCTGTTCGACCGCGGTGGCGTCCGCAAAGTGGCTCAACCCGGTGGGTGTCGACGCGGCGCACGCGTCCTGCATGACGTCGAACATCAGGTGGTCCAGCAGGCCCGCGCGGTGCGCGCCGCGCTCGCGTCCCAGCAGCAGCGGCGCACGGCTCATGTTCTCCATGCCACCGACCAGCACCGTGCGCAGCGTGCCGACGCGGATCAGGTCGTGCGCCACCATCAGCGCCTGCAGGCTGGACCCGCAGACCTTGGAGAGTGCCGTGCACGGCACAGCGTGCGCGAGGCCTGCGTGCAACGCGGCCTGGCGCACCGGCACCTGACCCAGCCCGGCCACGGCGGTGTGACCGAACAGCACCTCATCGATGTCTGCCGCCGTCGCACCGCCCTGCGCCAACGCGCCTTGCATGGCGATCGTCCCGAGCGTGGTGGCGGGTATGTCCTTGAAGGCCCCCTGGAAGGCACCGATGGGCGTGCGCGCCGCAGCGCTGATCACCACCGGATCGTCGTTCATGGACAGCACCTCACCAACTGGTGTCGTATTCGATGTTGCGCTGGATGTACTCGTAGAAGTTCCATTGCTGTGTCCCCCATCGGTAGGTGGCGTCCGCCTGCCAGAAGCGCAGCTGCAGCGATTCGGCGACCAGCGGATGAATCGGGTTCTGGTGCCCGCCCATGTCCCAATGCACCGCCCCCGCAGCCAGACAGGCCTCGGCCCGTGCGGCACTCCCGCCCAGCACGGGGCGCGCCTGTTCGGCCACGCGGCGCGCCAGCTCGGCCACACCTTTGCCCGACACGTGCCCGCTGGTCCAGAACAGGTGCTCATCGCGGAACCGCTCCAGCACGTAGTCGGACAACTTCACGTCGCTGATGGCGTCGTAATGCTGCATGCGGGCGATGTCGCGCTCCAGTCGCACCTGCATGTTGGGCATCTTGCGGTACGACAGGTCCATGTACGCCGCCACCGCCAGCGGCCCCGTCAGACCGGACTCGGCAATCTGCAAGGCAAGCATGTCGCCATACGGATACCGCTTGAACACGGGATACGACGGATCGTGCCGCTCGCGCGTCTCCATGCATTCGAAAGGCCAGCCGCAGAACAGCATGAAGGTGGGGTAGCGGATCACCGGGCAGCTGGCGGGCAGGCGTGAGGTGAGCACCTCCAGCGCGGGGTTGTTCGTGCGGTCCTCGACCTGGCGCAACACCAAGGCCACATCTTTCAAATCTTCGTCCGGGATGATGGGCGCCGTGAGCTCACCCGGAACGGGGTGGTTGAACGCCACGACGAAACGGTAGTCGTCGTTCAAGTCATCGATCGCGCTGAGCGCCAGCGCCAAAGGTCCGGCCTGGCAATTGCCATAGACCAGCACGGTGCGCGCACGTTCGCTGCGCCCACCGAACACCATGGCGTAAGGCGAACGTTGCGGTTTTTCAGAAGATTTCTCGTGCTCCATGCCAGCTACTAATATGAAAGCAATCAACCGTTTATTCACGGTAACCGCAGGCAACCAAACGTGTATTATCGATCGCGATTTTCACCCTAACTCAGGAGGCTGGACCCCATGCGTGTGCCGCAGACCCCATCACTGCGTATCTCTGCCGTGGCGCTCGCCACGTTGAACGTCTTTGGCACCGCCGCGTGGGCACAGGCTTCCAGCAACCAGCCGCTGGAGCGACAGGTCGACGAGGCCTTCCGCCAGTCGATGCGCGCGCCCGCCGATGCCGCGGCCAGTGAACGCTACGTGCGCCTGCTGGCGCAGTCGGGCAACTACGAAGGCGCGATCGCCGCGCTCGAACGCCAGTTGCTGGACCCGAACGCACCGGCTTCCACCCGCCTCGACCTGGGCATCCTGTATTACCGGCTCGGCTCGTACGACATGGCCGCCGGCCTGCTGCGCCGTGCCATCGACGACCCGCGCCTGGACGCGGCCCAGCGCAGCCAGGCCGAGGCCCTGCTCAAGGACATCGGCCAACGCACCCGGGTCTCGCGCCTGGACGGGCAAGTGATCCTGGGCCTGCGGGCCCAGAGCAACCCCACCGGCCGCAGCGACAGCGCCACCCTGCTGGCAGGCGGCGCGCTGGTCAACAACCCCAACCGGCCCGACAGCGACACCGACGTGCAGGCCACCCTGCGCCTGGACCACCAGTACGACCTGGGCCTGCAGAACGAAGCCACCCTCGTGAGTTCGCTGACGGCGCAGGTCGTCAAGTTCAGTTCCTCGTCGGGCAGCACGCTGCAGGCCAACCAGACCGACCCGTACAACCTGGCCTTGCTCGAAGTCACCTCCGGCGTGCGCTTCAAGCCCTCGCCCAGCGCCGCGCCGAGCCTGACGATCCGGCCTTACCTGGTCGCTGCCGGGCTGGTGGCGCAAGGCCACCGCTACCTGAGCAACCACGGCGCGGGTGTGGAGGCGGCCTACAGCCTCAACGACCGCACCCTCATCGACGGTGGCTACGAGTACCGCTACACCGACTACGCGACCCGCATCGACGTGCCCGCCGCGGACGACCTCAGCGGCCCCAGCAACCTGCTGCGCGTGCGCCTGACGCGTGAACTCGCGCCCGGCCACGTGCTCAGCGGCGAGCTGCGCGCCCGTTCGCAACGCACCCAGCTGCGCATCTACGACCACGACAGCCAGGAAGTCCGCGTGACCTACGTGCGCAGCTACGCCAGCCCGCTCAAGAGCGGCGGCCTGTGGAGCACCTCGGTCTGGGGCGGCGTGCTGCGGCGCAGCTACGACGCGGCCGACCCGGCGGTCGATGCAGGCACCGCGCGCCGCGACACCGAATGGCGCATCGGCGTTGGCCAGACCGTGCCGCTGTCGGACGCCTGGTCGCTGCTGGTGCAGCTGGAGCACATGAAGACCAACGCCAACCTGCCCAACAACGAGAACAAGAACACCTCGCTGTACCTGGCGGCCGGCTACCGCTTCTGATGCCCATGCAAGGCCCCGCACACCCCCTTTCGACCGCATTCCCGAGGACCCCGAAATGACCCCGCCGATTTCCAAGGACTGGTGGCTTGCCGCCGCACTGTCGACCGCCACCGTGCCCGCGACCATGGCGCAGAGCCCCACGGCTGCGGGTGGCGCCGGCAGGACCGGCGTGGTGACGGCCGTCGCCCCCGGCGGCAAGGTCACCGGCAACAACGAGCTGATGGTGGTCGGCAGCAGCGTCGTGCCGGGCCAGCGCCTGCGCACCGATGGCGGCGGCCCGATGCATGTGCTGTTCATGGACCAGTCGGCCCTGACCCTGGGCCCGGATGCGGAACTCACCATCGACGAATTCACCTTCGACCCGGGCACCAAACAGGGCCGGATCCGCCTGGGCCTGGTCAAGGGCGTGGTGCGCGTGGTGGGCGGCCAGATCAGCAAGAACACCGCGACCACGATCACGACGGCACACGGCAAGATCGAGATCCTGGGTGGCATCGCCGTGGCCGAAGACAATGGCAACCGCACAACGGGCACCTTCCTGTTCGGCCAGGGGATGACCCTGACCGACAGCAACGGCAACAGGCAGACCATCACCCGGGCCGGCTTTGGCGCCGACCTCACGGGCAACACCTTTACCGAACCCAGGCGCGTCTCCGCCGACGTCCTCAATAGCACGTTGCAGCGGCTGGAGAGCCGCCCGAATACGGGCAATACGGCCTCGAACCCGCCCCCCGCCCCTGCAGGCCAGTTGATCAGCACCGGCAACACGCCGGGCGGCGCGAACAACCCCGGCTCGACGCTGGCCAACGACCGTCTGAAAAACGTGGTCGACAGCGTCACCAGCGCCAATCCGTCGAACGCGCTGCGAGACCTGCTAGGCACCGTTCAGGTTCAAAACCAGTCCTGACCGAGGAACGGCCGCGCCCCTTCCACAGACCGGCGGCTCGCCTTGGCGCAGCCGCCGGTCTTTTTTGCATTGATCCGCCACCATGCGCGTCCTGTTCGTCTCCACCTACCCGCACCTGCCCGACATCGTCGGCGGCCTGCAGACCACCACCCACGACCTGTGCCTGGCGATCTGTGCCATGGGCGCCGAAGCCGCCGTGCTCTGCGGCCAGCGAACCGCCCCCACCGATGACACGGACGCCCCCGCCACGCGCGACGACAGCCTGGGCTACCCGGTGCTGCGCTCGCCCCGGCCGGCGCGGGATCTGGCCGCCACCGCGACCCGCTTCGACGCCGACGTCATCGTCGTCCAGAACGGCACCACCCTGACCCCGGTGGTGCTGGCCGCCCTGGACACCGGGCGGCCCACCGCCGTCTACCTGCACAACGTCGAAACCAGCCAGCTCGGCGGGCACCTGGTGGCCGACCCGTCCCTGCTGTACCTGGCCAACTCGGACTTCACCGCCCAGCGCTGGCACGACCTCTACGGCCTCGACTGCGCGGTGATCCCGCCCGTCGTCTCGCCGCAGGACTACCTGGCGGCGGGCACCGGCGACAAGGTGCTGTTCGTCAATCCCACGCCCATCAAGGGCGTGGAGCGGATGTTCGAGCTGGCGGCGGCCTGCCCCGAGCTGCCCTTCCTCGTGATGGAGAGCTGGCACCTCGACCCCCACTGGCGCGCCCACTGCCAGGCCCGCGCGGCACGGCTGGGCAACATCGAATGGCGCGGCCCGAGCGCGGCCATGCACGAGGTGTACGGCCAGTCGCGCGTGCTGCTGATGCCGTCGGTGTGGGAAGAGTCGTTCGGCCGCGCCGTGGTCGAGGCCCAGCTCAACGGCCTGCCGGTGCTGGCCAGCCGCCGTGGCGCGCTGCCGCAACTGGTGGGTGACGGCGGCGCGGTGCTGGAGCCGCACGCCCCCGTCGCCGAATGGGCCGCCGCGCTGCGCCGCCTCTACGACCCCTTCGCCACCGCCGAGCGCGATGCCGCGCGGCGCCTGGGCGCGGCGCACGTGGCCGGCACCACCACCACCGTGGCGCGCCTGCTGGGCCTGCTGCAACTGCACGCCGCGCAGACGGGCGGGCGCGAGCCCGTGACGGGCCAGACCGCCGCACCGCCATCCGTGACCAGCGCACCCGCCGTGCACGAGATCCCGCCGCGCCAGCCGCGCCGCGAAGACTGCATGTTCTACCACTCGTATACCCTCGCCGACGGCGAGGAGGTCAGTGGTCAATGGGACCTGCGCCCCAACACCGCCCAGTACCTGGGCGATGTGAACTTCGCGGGCCGCTCGGTGCTCGAGATCGGGCCGGCCAGCGGCTTCCTGTCGTTCCACATGGAAGCCGCCGGGGCCCAGGTCACCTGCCTGGAGCCGCCCATGTCGCACCTGTGGGACGTGGTGCCGCTCGAGGGCTTCGACCCGAACTGGCGCGAGTCCTTCTCCCACCACATCGAAGGCGTGCGCAATTCGTTCTGGTACGTTCACCAGCAGCGCCACTCCCGAGTGCGCATGATCGAGGGCGATCCCTACGCCCTGCCCGAGGACTGCGGTCCCTTCGACGTCGGTCTGCTCGCCGCCGTGCTGCTGCACTGCCGCCGCCCCTTCGACATGCTGCAGAGCGTGGCCCGGCGCACGCGCCGCACCATGATCGTGACCGACGCCTACGACGCCTCGCTCGGCCCGCGGCCGTTGGTGGAACTGAAACCGCACCGCGACGTGCCACAGGTCGACACCTGGTGGCAGTTCACACCGCAGTACATGGTCTCCGCGCTGGGTCTGCTGGGCTTCACCGAGGCGCGGGTCAGCCTGCACGAGCAACGGCAACCCGGGCTCGACCGCATGGTGCCCTTGTTCACCGTGGTGGCCGAACGACCCGGGGTGTGAGCGCTTGAGCATGGACGACCCCGCCGGCACCGACGCGCTGCTCGGCTCGGCCTGGCAGGCCTTCCGTGCCGGCCAGCACGACGCCGCCCTGCACCTGGCGCTGCAAGCCCACACCGACGCGCCAACACCGCAGGCCGCCGCCGCGCTCGGCCACTTCCTGATCCACGCAGGCCACCTGGTGGCCGCCGAAGACGTGCTGCTCGCCGCTGGCGAGCGCGCGCCCGACCACGCCCCCCTGCTCGCCTGCCTGGGCCTGCTGCGCCAGCGCCAGGGCGAACCCGAGCGTGCGCTCGCCTTGTACGAACAAGCCATCGCGGCCACCCCCTGGGACGCGGCCGAGCAGGTGCAGCTGCACCTGTCCCGCGCGCAATGCCTGGTGGCGCTGGGGCAGGCCGCGCGCGCGGCCGACTGCCTGGCCGATGGCCTCGCCCGCCACCCCGACGACCCCGAACTGCTGACCACCCTGGCGGACTGGGAGTGCGAACACGGCCACCTGGACCGCGCCGTCGAGGTGGCGCGCCGCCTGGTCGACGCCTTTCCCGACCAGGCCCCCGCCTGGCACCTGCTGGGCGCCCTGCAGCAGCGCGCGGGCGACCTGCCAGCCGCCGACCGCAGCTTCAACGAAGTCCAGCAGCGCGACCTCGGTCGCTGGGACGCCCTGCTGCGGCGTGCACAGATCCAGGTGCAGTGGCAGCGCCCGGTGGACGCGGAATGGCTGCTGATGCAGGTCCTGGCCAGCCAGCCGGACTGCCTGCCCGCGCGGGCCCTGATGGCCCGCGTGCAGCTCGACCTCGGGCACATCGAGACCGCGCGGCAGCAATTGCTGCAGAGCCTGCGGGCCCACCCGCGCCACGCCGACGCCTGGCTGGTGCTGGCGCAGGTGCACGCGCAGCGCCGCCACTGGACGCTGGCGCGGCGCGCGCTCGCGCGCGCCGCGCGGGCCGGCAGCGACGAAGCCGAGGTGCTGCGCCTGCTGGGCTGGATCGCCAGGGACCAGGGCGACCTGGCCACCGCCAGCGGCGCCGTGCGCGAGTTGCTGCGGCACCGGCCCGACGAGCACCAGGCCCGGGTGCAGGCGGCGTTCGTGTTCGCCGCCGCCAACGACCTGGCCCCCGCCGCCCTGCACGCGAAGGCGGCCGTGGCCCAGGACCCGGCCAGCGCGCCGGCCTGGCGCGCGCTGGCCCAGGTGCGCTACCGGCAACAGCGGCTGGACGAGGCCCAGAGCGCCATCGAAACCGCCTTGCAACTGCAACCCGAACACGCCGACAGCCTGAGCCAGCTCGGCTGGATCCTTCTCGACGGGCGACGCTTCGGCGCAGCCCGCCTGGCGTTCCTGCATGCCTGCGAGCTGGCGCCGGACCAACCCGTCCCCCTGCGCGAACTGACCGAAGCCTGCCTGCGCAGCGGTGCTTTCGCGCTGGGCCACCAGACGCTCGACACCCTGCAACGCCTGTGCCCGGACGACGCGGCAGGGCGGCTGCTGCGGGCGCGGCTGCTGGGCGAAGACCCCGCGTCCACCCCCACCGAACATGAGCGCGCGGTGGCGCTGTGCCGCGAACTGATCGTCGGGCGCGAGCGCGGCGCCGAGCCCGTGCGGGCCTTGCTGCGCCTGCACGGCCTGGGCGCCGCCGGTGCGCCCGCCGCGCTGGCCCTGGTGCCGCACGCCGACCGGCGCGCCGCCTACCGGGAAGCGATCGCCGAGGGCACGGCCCGCCATGGTCACGACGCCCTGCTGCGGCTGGCGCGGGCCGCCGCGCACGACTTCCCGCAAGACCCCTGGCTCGCCAGCGCCGCGCTCTACGCCCAGTCGCTGTCGGCCACCGCCACCCGCGACAGCCTGGCCGAGGCCGCGCGGCACGTGTTTCGCGATCTCAAGCTGCGCTCGGGCCTGCACCCCTGGCAGCGCCCCGACCTGCCGCGCCGGCCCGGCGCGCGCCCCCGCATCGCCTACCTCGCGGGCCAGTTGCACGAACGCCTGCTGCGCCGCGTGCTCGCCAGCCACGATCCCCTGGCCGCCGAGGTCTTCCTCTTCGCGCACCGGCCCATGGCCGGCCTGCCCGCCCACATCCACCAGGAACCGCTGGACCCGCCCGAGCTGGCGCGCGCCTGTGTCGCCAACCGCATCGACGTCGTCATCGACGCCGGCGGCCTGCACCCGTTCGAAGGCCAGTTCGAGGTGCTGCAGGCCCTGGTGCGGCGGCTGGCGCCGCTGCAGGTCGGCTGGCTGGGCTGCTGGGGCCCGGCGGGTGGCTTGTTCGACGCCCTGCTGTGCGACGCCGTGGCCGTGCCCGACGCCCACGCGGCGCAGCACGAAGAGGCGCTGTGGCGGCTGGACGGCGGCCAGTGGTGCTGGGACCCGCCCACGCACGCCCCGGCGCCGCTGCCCCCCCCCGTTCAGCGCACCGGCGCGGTGACCTTCGGCGTGGTCGCGCGCGGTTTGCGCCTGAACGAAGCCAGCCTGCAAGCCTGGGCTCGCGCCGTCGCGGCCGTGCCCGGCTCACACCTGCGCTTCGTCGGCGAGATGGCACACGACTGGCCGCAGCGCGCGCGCATCCTCGCCACCTTGAACGCCCACGGTCTGGCCAGCGAACGCGTGAGCTTCGACCCGCCACGCCCCTACGAAGACCTGCTGCTGTGGTTCCAGCAGATCGACCTGGTGCTCGACAGTTTTCCCGGCAACGGCGGCCTCAGCCTGCTCGACCCGCTCTGGATGGGCGTGCCCGTGGTCACGCTCAGCGGCGACCGCGCCGGCGCGCGCCAGGGCCATGCCATCCTGGACGCCCTCGGCCTGCAGACCTGGGTGGCCGACACGCCCGAGCGCTTCGTCGACATCGCCGCGGCCCTGGCCGGTGACACGGCGGCCCTGGCGCAACACCGCGCCACGCTGCGCGCGCGCCTGCTCGACGCACCGCTGACCGACGGCCGGCGCGTGGCCCGCCAGATCGAAGCCCTGTGCGCGCAGGCCGTGGCCAGCGCCGACCCGGGCCTGTTCGCCGCCGACCCCAAGACCCGACTGCGCGCCCAGGCGCGCCGCGCGCTGCAGGTCTGGCTCGACCAGCCCGGCAGCCTCATCGCCCTGCCCGAACCCGCCCCGGACACCGTGCCCGACCTCTCCGTCGTCGTGGTGCTCTACAACCAGGCCGGGCTGACGCGGCGCACGCTGCAGGCCCTGGCCGACCAGCGCGGCCTGTCCTTCGAGACCATCGTCATCGACAACGCCTCCAGCGACGAGACGGCCCAGCTGCTCGCGCGCGTGTCGGGCGCGCGGACCGTGATCAACGCCGACAACACCGGCTTCCTGCTGGCCGCCAACCAGGGCGCGGCCCTGGCGCGCGGGCGCCACCTGGTGTTCCTCAACAACGACGCCATCGTGCAGCAAGGCGCCCTGCAGGCCGCGCGCGACCGGCTCGACGCCGACCCCGCCGTCGGCGCGCTGGGCGGGCGCATCGTGCTCAGCGCGGGCGGGTTGCAGGAAGTGGGCAACCTCATCTTCCGCGACGGCAACGCGCACGGCATCGGGCGCGACGAAGATCCCTTCTGCCCCGCCGCCATGACCAGCCGCGCCACCGACTACGTCTCCGGCGTCTTCCTGGCCGTGCCGGCGCCGCTGTGGCGCATGCTCGGCGGCTTCGACGAAGCCTTCGCCCCGGCCTACTACGAAGACGCCGACTTCTGCCTGCGCGTGTGGCGCGCCGGCTTTCGCGTGGTGGTCGAGCCCGGCGTGCTGGTCGAACACGTGGAATGGGGCAGCGCCCCCGGCGACGAAGCCGGCCAGCGCATGCGCGCGAACCGCGCGCGCTTCCAGGCGCGCTACGCCGACTGGCTGCAGGACCGCCCCTACCCCATGGCGCCCCGGCTCGACGGCGACCGCTGGCGCTCGCCCGAAGACCAGCCGCGCCGCCCGCGCGTGCTCGTCATCGACAACGAAGTGCCCCACATGGTCAAGGGCGGCGGCCTGCCGCGCGCGCGCCACATGCTGCAGGCCCTGCGCGACTGGCCCGTGAGCTTCTTCCCGCTGTGGCAGACCGACGACGACTGGCGCGAGGTGCACGCCTCGCTGCCTTCCAGCGTCGAAGTGGTGCTGCACCACGGCCTGGCGCGGCTGGAGGACTTTCTTGAACGCCGGCGCGGTGTGTACGACGTGCTGCTGGTCAGCCGCCCGCCCAACCTTCGGGCATTGCAGCCCTTGCGCGCGCGCCGGCCCGAGCTCTTCGCCGGCATGCGGCTGGTCTACGACGCCGAAGCCCTGTTCGCACTGCGCGAGATCGCCGAGGCCGGCGTGCGCGGCAAGCCCATGCCCCGGGCGGCGGCGCAGGCGCACCTGGCGCGCGAAATCGCCCTGGCGCGTGGCGCCAGCGACGTGATGGTGGTGTCGCAGCGCGACGCCCAGTGCTTCCAGGCGGCCGGCCACCGCGTCACGCTGCTGAGCCACAGCATCGCCGTGCGCCGCGAGGCGCCGGGACTGGCCGGGCGCAGCGGCCTGCTGTTCGTGGGCGCGCTGCACCCCGACACGCCCAACGAGGACGGCCTGGTGTGGTTCATCGAACAGGTCATGCCGCTGCTGCGCGCGCGGTTGCCGCACCCCCCGGTGCTCTCCGTCGTCGGCATCAACCGCTCGGCGCGGGTCATGGCGCTGGCCGGTGACGACGTGCAGGTGCTGGGCCCGCGCGACGCGCTGGAGCCGCTGTACGACAGCGCGCGGGTCTTCATCGCGCCGGTGCGTTTCGCCGGCGGTGTGCCCGCCAAGGTGATCGAGGCCGCGGCGCACGGCATCCCGGTCGCCGCCTCGGCCCTGCTGGTGCGCCAGCTCGGCTGGCGCGAGGGCATCGACATCCAGGCCGGCCGCGACGCGCGCAGCTTCGCCGACGGCATCGCGCGCCTGCTGCACGACGACGGCCTGTGGCACCGGCAGCAGCAGGCCGCCTGGCAGCAATGCGCCGAGCGCTACGCCCCGCAGCGCTTTGGGCAACGGCTGCGGCACGTGCTGGAAGGCTCCGCGTGAGCGCCGCCCCGGTGCACCCCCTGGAGACCTCGGCCCTGCGCCGCTGGCGGCGCCTGCGCGCCGAGGGTGCGGACAGCGCCGCCGAAGCGGTGCTGTGGGACGCCCTCGCGCAGGAACCCAACCTGCCCGGCGTGCACGTGGCCCTGGCCCGCCTGCGCTGGCCCGGGCCGGACTACCGCCACTGGCTCGCCTGGTTCCACCAGCACCTGAAGCCGCGCGTCTACCTCGAACTGGGCGTGGAGCATGGCCACACGCTGGCGCTGGCGGGGCCGAACACGCGGGTGATCGGCGTGGACCCCGCGCCCAAGGGCGACCCCTTGAGCCGCTGCGCGGGGCCGGCGCAGCTGCACCGATGCACCAGCGCCGCGTTCTTCGCCGCCGTCCCGGAGAACAGCGGCCTCGCCGACACCGGCTTCGACCTCGCCTTCATCGACGGCGACCACCATTTCGACACCGTGCTCGACGACGTCATCGGCGCCGAGCGCCTGGCCGCGCCGGGCGCCGTGCTGCTGCTGCACGACACCGTGCCGCTGACTGCCGAGACCGCCGGCCGCGAACACCGCACCGGTTTCCACACCGGCGACGGCTGGAAGATCGTGCCCTGCCTGCGCACCCTGAGGCCCGACCTGCGCCTCGTCACCCTGCCCACCGCGCCCTCGGGGCTCACCGTGGTGACCGGGCTGGACCCGTCGAACACCCGCCTGAGCGAACGGCGCGCCGCGATCCGCGAGAGCTGCGCCCGCTTGCCGCCCGACGCCGCCCTGAATGCGCCCTCGCGCGTGCTGGCCCTGGGCCTCAACGACCCCGAGGCGATGCGGCGCTGGTTGCGGCAGGCCGCGGCCGCGCGATGACGCAGGCGAAGTCGTGATCGATCTGGCCCGCGCGAAGCAGCTCGTCCTCGGCTTCCATCAAGGCATCCAGATACGGCGCTTCGGCCGCCGACGCGAAGTTCTGCGCGATGCTCCCCAGCACCAGGTACAACAGCGAGCCCCCATAGGGCCGCACCGTCTGGACCTCGAAATGGGCCGACAGCAGCGGCAGCAACTCGGACGAGCGCACCGCTTCGCTGGCATCCACGGCGATCACCTCCTCCACGCTCGGGCGGCGCGCGTTGGCCTTGAGCTGGCCGTTGGCCGTCCAACGCAGGCGCGGTGGCAACAGGTCGAGCAAGGCGTTGAGGTGGCGCTGCTGCGCATCCGGCCACTGGAAGCGGTCCGGGCCCACGTACTCGTCGAGATAGAACCAGCCACCAGGCGCCAGCAGCGTGGCCACGTCCGCGTACAGGCGCTCGAGGTCGCTGCAATGGTGCACACCGGCCACGCCCAGCACGGCGTCGAAGCTCCCGGGCAGGAAGGGCGCCTGCCCCATGGGCAGCCGGTTCATGTCGGCGTGGTGGTACTCGATGGCCAGCCCCTCGGCCTGGGCCTGCGCGCTCGCGCGCGCCAGCACCCGGGAAGAGAGATCGATGGCCACCGCCGAGGCGGCCCAGCCCTCGCTCACAGCGGCGCGCTCCACATAGCCCGCCCCACAGGCCAGCACCAGAATCCGCCGCAGCGGCAAGGCTTGCTCGGCGGCCGCCTGGCGGAAGAACCACTCCAGCGGTTCGATGTCCGGGTCGCCCGAGACCCTCTCGGCGATGCGGGCCCTCACGGCCGGCAGGTGGGTCCAGTGCAGGCCGTGCTCGGTCCAGGTGGCCGGGTCGCCCCAGGCGGCGTCGAGCTGGGCGGTGGCGCTGGCGTCCAGCGCTTCGGAAGCAATCACACGGATCCTCGTCAAGACAGCAGATCCCCATAGTGTGCTCGATAGAATTTGCCCGCCCGAATGCCATCGCACCGGAGACCACCATCACCATGTTCCCTCCCGGCCACTACTACTCGCCCCTGCCCGACCTGGACGAGGTCCGGCGCCAGGAGGCCCGCTTGTTCGGCGCGCCACCCACCACCCTGCCCGGCATCGACCTGCGCGAGCCCGAACAGCTGGCGCTGCTGCACGGCTTCGCGGCGCTCTACCCCGACATTCCGTTTGGCGACGAGCCCCGGCCCGGGCTGCGCTACCACTACCTGAATCCGGCCTACAGCTACTCCGACGCGATCATGCTGCACTGCATGCTGCGCACCCTGCGGCCTGAACGCCTGGTGGAGGTCGGGTCGGGTCATTCCTCGTGCGTCACGCTGGACACGCGGCAGCACTTCCTGGACCCGTCGATGCACCTGACTTTCATCGACCCCTACCCGCAGCTGCTGCAGTCGCTGCTGCGCCCCGAAGACCTGGCCACCACGACCGTGCTGGCCCAGCCGCTGCAGGCGGTGAATCTGGCGGTGTTCACCCAGCTGCGCGCCAACGACGTGCTGTTCATCGACTCCACGCACGTGGGCAAGATCGGCAGCGACGTCAACCGTCTGCTGTTTGAAATCCTGCCGGCGCTGGCGCCAGGCGTGGTGATCCACCTGCACGACATCTTCTATCCCTTCGAGTACCCGAAGGAATGGATCTACGAAGGCCGCGCCTGGAACGAGGCCTACCTGATGCGGGCCTTTCTTCAGTACAACAGCGCCTTCGAGGTGCTGCTGATGAACACCTACATGGCCCACTTCCACCGCGATTTCTTCGCCGCGCACATGCCGGCCTGCCTGCTCAACACGGGCGGCAGCCTGTGGCTGCGCAAGACCACCTGAACGATCAGCCCAGGCCCTGGGGGTGGCCGGTCAGGCGGCGCAGCCGCTCGCCCTCTTCGGTGTGGTCCTGCGGGCACAGGATGCCCTCCACGCCGTACCGCCGGCCGTTCATGTAGCGCCCCACCCGGTCGAGCACGCGCGCGGGGTGGCGCTCGACGCAGGCCTCGTCCTTCACGAACACCGCCACGAAATCGCTCCACACGTCGAGCTGCTGGTAGGCGGTGAACGACTCCAGCAGGGCCGGCCGGTGGCCTGAGCGCACGCCCCAGCGCACCAGCGCACCGCCGGCGTCGGGGTAGAAGCGCCAGCAGTCCACCGGGTAACGGTGGAAGTCGCCGTTGGACGGCGCGTTGAGGTAGAACAGGCCCTCGGGCTTGAGCACCCGCAGCACCTCGTTGAAGCTCAGCCAGAACAGCTCGATGTGCTCGAAGCAGGAGCTGCTGACCACGGCGTCGATGCTCCCGTCGGCGAACGGCAGGTGGTACGGGTCGTCGAGCACCACATCCACCCCGCGCCCGGGCGCGAAGTCCACACCGATGTAGTGGCTGGCCGCCGGCGCCAGCGCGCGCAGCGAGCCGTTCACGTCCTGAGACCCGATGTCGAGCACCGTGGGTGCGGACTGCGGGCTCAGGTAGGTGTCGAAGAACAGGCGGCCGTGCTCGAACGCGCTGGGGTGCATCTCAGGCCGCGTTGAGCTGCTGCTCCAGCTTGTGCAGCACCTGGTAGCAGGCGAACACCCGGCCCACGCTCGAGTTGGGCTCGCGGCCCTCCTTGATCGCGGCGAAGAACTCGCGGTCCTGCAGCTCAATGCCGTTCATGCTCACGGCCACCTTGGACACGTCGATCTGTTCTTCCTTGCCGTTGAACAGGTCGTCGTAGCGCGCGATGTAGGTCGCGGTGTCGCCGATGTAGCGGAAGTAGGTGCCCAGCGGGCCGTCGTTGTTGAACGAGAGCGACAGGGTGCAGATCGCGCCGTTGGCGGCCTTGAGCTGGATGCTCATGTCCATGGCGATGCCCAGCGCGGGGTGGATCGGGCCCTGCACGGCGTTGGCCTGCACGATGGGGCTGTTGGCCTGGTAGGCGAACAGGTCCACGGTGTGCGCAGCGTGGTGCCACAGCAGGTGGTCGGTCCAGCTGCGCGCCTGACCCAGCGCGTTGGTGTTGGTGCGGCGGAAGAAATAGGTCTGCACATCCATCTGCTGGATGTTGAACTTGCCTGCCTGGATCTGGTTGTGCACGTACTGGTGGCTGGGGTTGAAGCGGCGCGTGTGGCCGCACATGGCCACCAGGCCGGTCTTCTTCTGCAGCTCCACCACGGCTTGCGCGCCCGCGAGGCTGTCGGCCAGCGGGATCTCCACCTGCACGTGCTTGCCGGCGTTCAGGCAGGCCAGGGTCTGTTCGGCGTGCATCTGCGTGGGCGTGCAGAGGATGACGGCGTCCAGCTCCTTGAGCGCGAGCGACTCGGACAGCTCGGTGGTGACGTGGCCGATGCCGTACTTGGCCGCCACTTCCTTCGTCTTGTCCAGCTCACGGCCGACCAGCGAGATCACCTCGACGCCGTCGATGTTCTTGATGCCGTCCAGGTGCTTGATGCCGAAGGCGCCGGCACCGGCGAGTGCGACTTTGATGGTCTTTGTCATATCAGTTGTTCTCCAGGATCAGATGGCCAACGGCCGTGTTGGATGCGGGCACATGGTAGAAGCGGTTCACGGCCTTCGGCGCAGGGCCGCCGGCCGCATCGGCCATCGCGCCGCGCGCGATCAGCCACATCACGAGTTCGATGCCTTCGCTGCCCGCTTCGCGCACGTAGTCGATGTGAGGGATGCTGGCGGCGGCCTCGGGGTCGTTGATCAGCTTGTCGAGGAAGGCGTTGTCGAAGTCCTTGTTGATGAGGCCCGCGCGCGGTCCCTGCAGCTGGTGGCTCATGCCGCCCGTGCCCCAGATGTGCACGTTGATGTCCTCGTCGTAGCTGGCCACCGCCTTGGCGATCGCCTTGCCCAGGTTGTAGCAGCGCCGGCCGCTGGGCACCGGGTACTGCACCACGTTGACCGCGAACGGGATCACCGGGCAGGGCCAGGCACCCTTGACCGGGTCCTGCTGGCCGCACATCAGCGAGAGCGGCACGGTCAGGCCGTGGTCCACGTCCATCTTGTTGACGATGGTGAGGTCGAAGTCCTGCTGGATGACCGACTGCGCGATGTGCGAGGCCAGCGCCGGGTGGCCCATGACCTTGGGCACGGGGCGCGGGCCCCAGCCCTCGTCGGCCGGCTGGTACTCGGCGGCGGTGCCGATGGCGAAGGTGGGGATGATGTCCAGGCTGAACGCGGTCGCGTGGTCGTTGTAGACCAGGAAGACCACGTCGGGCTTGTTGTCCTTCATCCACTGCTTGCCGAACTCGTAGCCCTGGAAGACCGGCTGCCAGTACGGCTCCTGCGTCTTGCCGAGATCGAGCGCGGCGCCGATGGCCGGGACGTGCGAGGTGTAGACGGATGCGGTGATTCTTGCCATGTCAGTGCTTTCCCTGGGGTTGGCGGTGCGCCTGGGCGTCGCCGTCTTCACCGATCACGCGGTTGCCGTCGGCCGAACGGCCGCCGGCCACCATCATGTTGCGGTATTCCTCTTCGGTCATCCCGGTCATGGAGCCCGCCATCTGCTGGAAGCTCTTGCCGTCGGTGGCACCGATCTTGGCCAGGAAGTAGATGTTGCCGCCCAGGCGGATGCACCAGTTCAGGTCGCGCGCGAGCACGGCCTGCTTCTGCTCTTCCGTCATGGCCCACTCGTCGAGGTAGGCGCGCTCGTCCTTCTTGAAACGCTCGCGGTTCTCGGCCTTCATCAGGCTCATGCAGAACTGGTTGAGCCAGTAGCCCATGCGGCTCTGCTCGGCGTCGAAGATGGTCGTGCCGGGCACGTCCAGATAGGGTTTGTCCAGAGCCATGGTCAGACCTCCTCGGGCCAGTAAAGGCGCATGGGGTTGGTGACGAGCAATTTTTTCTGCAGCTCGGCCGTGGGCGCGATCTGCGGAATGAAGTCCACCAGCAGACCGTCGTCGGGCATGTGGTCCTTCAAGTTGGGGTGCGGCCAGTCGGTGCCCCAGAGCACGCGGTCGGGGAACTCCTCGACCACCTTGCGCGCGAAGGGCACCACGTCCTGGTAGGCGGCCTGTTCGCCGTCCAGGGCCTTGGGGCCGGTGACGCTCAGGCGCTCGGGGCAGCTCACCTTGCTCCACACGTTGGGGTGCTGGCGCATGAACTTGAGGAACAGCTCGAACTCGGGGCCGTCCACCGGTTTGCTCACGTCGGGGCGGCCCATGTGGTCCACCACCACGGTGGTAGGCAGCGCGGTGAAGAAGTCCCACAGCTCGGGCAGGTCCACCGCCTCGAAGTAGATGACCACGTGCCAGCCCAGCTTCTGGATGCGCGCGGCGATCTCCATCAGCTCGTCCTTGGGCGTGAAGTCCACCAGGCGCTTGACGAAGTTGAAGCGCACACCGCGCACGCCGGCGGCGTGCAGCTGCTGCAGCTCTTCATCGGAGACGCTGCGCTTGACGGTGGCCACGCCGCGCGCCTTGCCGCCGCTGGAGATGCAGGCATCGACCATGGCGCGGTTGTCGGCGCCGTGGCAGGTGGCCTGCACCACCACGTTGCGCGAAAAGCCGAGGTGGTCGCGCAGCGCGTACAGCTGCGCCTTGCTGGCGTCACAGGGCGTGTACTTGCGCTCGGGCGCGTAGGGGAATTCGGCGCCCGGGCCGAACACGTGGCAGTGCGCGTCCACGGCGCCGGCGGGCAGCTGGAAGCGCGGCTTGCTCGGGCCGGTGTACCAGTCGAGCCAGCCTGCGGTCTTGGTGAAGTCACCGGAAGTCGGTTTGCTCATGTCGTTCTTTCAGTCGATGTACTTGAGACCGGCGGCGGCCAGGGGCTCGCGCATCTTGTACATGTCCAGCCCCAGCACGCCGCTGGCCAGCTTGGCGCGCTTCTCGCCCTCGAAGCTCTCGCGCTTGCGCGCGGCGTCCAGCGTGGCGGCGGCGCGCGCGGCGGGCACGCAGACCACGCCGTCGTCGTCGGCCACGATCACGTCGCCCGGCGTCACCAGCATGCCGGCGCAGACGATGGGGATGTTCACCGAGCCCAGCGTGGCCTTGATGGTGCCCTTGCTGCTGATGGCCTTGCTCCACACCGGGAAGTTCATCTCCTGCAGCGTCTTCACGTCGCGCACGCCGGCGTCGATGATGAGCGCGCGGGCGCCGCGCGCCTGGAACGAGGTGGCGAGCAGGTCGCCGAAGTAGCCGTCGGTGCACTCGGCGGTGACGGCGGCCACCACGATGTCGCCGGGCTGGATCTGCTCGGCGGCCACGTGCATCATCCAGTTGTCACCGGGCTGCAGCAGCACGGTGACGGCGGTGCCGCTGACCTGCTGGCCCGAATAGATCGGGCGCATGTAGGGCTTGAGCAGGCCCACGCGGCCCATGGCCTCGTGGACGGTGGCCGAGCCCAGTGCGGCCAGGCCGTCGGCGGCCGCGCGGTCGGCGCGGGTGATGTTGCGGTAGACAACGCCCAGTTCGTACATGTGAAACTCCTTACAGGCCCTTGGCCTTGAGACGCGCATCCAGGCGCGGGAACACGCGGCGCACGTTGCCTTCGTAGATCTGGTGCTTGTCGTCCGCACTCAGGATCTTCGATGCCTCGATATAGCGCTTCGTGTCGTCGTAGTAGTTGCCGGTCGTCGGGTCGATGCCGCGCACGGCGCCGATCATCTCGCTGGCGAACAGCACGTTCTTCACCGGGATCACGGTGTTGAGCAGGTCGATGCCGGGCTGGTGGTAGACGCAGGTGTCGAAGAACACGTTGTTCATCACGTGCGTGTCCAGCAGCGGCTTCTTCATTTCCTGCGCCAGGCCGCGGAAACGGCCCCAGTGGTAGGGTACCGCGCCGCCGCCGTGCGGGATCAGGAACTTCAGCGTCGGGAAGTCCTTGAACAGGTCGCCCTGGATGAGCTGCATGAAGGCGGTGGTGTCGGCGTTGAGGTAGTGCGCGCCGGTGGTGTGGAAGCAGGCGTTGCAGCTGGTGCTCACGTGGATCATGGCCGGCAGGTCGTACTCGGCCATCTTTTCGTAGATGGGGTACCAGTGCTTGTCGGTCAGCGGCGGGCTGGTCCAGTGGCCGCCCGACGGATCGGGGTTGAGGTTAATGCCGACCGCGCCGTATTCCTTGACGCACTTCTCCAGCTCGGGGATGCAGGTCTTCGGATCGACACCGGGCGACTGCGGCAACATCGCCACCGGCACGAAGTGGTCGGGGAACAGCTCGCTCACGCGGAAGCAGAGCTCGTTGCAGATCGCGGCCCAGGTGCTGGAGACGTTGAAGTCGCCGATGTGGTGCGCCATGAAGCTCGCGCGCGGCGAGAACAGCGTGATGTCGCTGCCGCGTTCCTTCATCAGCTTGAGCTGGTTGGTCTCGATGGACTCGCGCAGTTCGTCGTCGCTGATCTTCAGGTCGGCAACTTTCGGCATGAGCGCCGGGTCCTGGATGCCCGCGATCTGCTGGTTGCGCCAGGCTTCCAGCGCCTTGGGGGCGGTGGTGTAGTGGCCGTGGCAATCGATGATGAGACTCATGGGTCGGGCTCCTCTGTGTGGACGTTCGGTGGGTTCAGGCGGGTTCCATGCCCTGGCGGCGCTTGGCCGCCTCGGCATCGGGGGATGTCATGAATTCGAGCAGGGCGCGCACGCGCGCGGCCTGCGGTCCGTCGGCGGGCAGGCCGGCGGAGAAGATGGTGGTGATCTCGACCTCGGGCGGCATGCCGCCCACCAGGGTGATGCCTTCGACGTGGATCAGCTCGCTGAGCTGCTGGAAGCCCAGCTCGACCTCGCCGCGCGCCACCAGCGTGCCCACCGGCACACCGGGCGGCGCCTGCACGGTGCGCGCACGCACCTCATCGGCCACGCCCCAGCGCTCGAACAGCGCGGCCAGCGCGACGCCGCTGGGACCGGTGGAGTAACTGAGGCTGCGCGCCGCGAGCACGGCGGCTTTCAGCGCGGCTTCGGAAGCGATGTCGGGCACGGGCGCGCCCGCGCGCACCGCGACCGCCACGCTGGAGCGCACCAGGTCCACGCGGCTGCCGGCCTGCAGGTGGCCGGCGGCGCTCAGCTTGTCGATCGCGTCGGACGCGAGGATCACCACATCGAAGCGTTCACCGGCGGCGACGCGCTTGGCCGCGTCCACACCGCCCACCGCCTCGATCGCCACCGCACAGCCCGAGCGCTGCTCGAATGCCGCGCCCAGCTCGGCCAGCACCTGGCGGGTGGCCATGGACGAAATGCCTTGGAGGGTGGGTTGTGTCTCGGTGCTCATGCCATGGACGGGACTCGTGAAGAAGTGCGCATTGTGACCCCCACCACCTCTCAAGAAAAGTCACAGTCGCGGCTAGCAGCTAGAACAAAATCACATAACTATGATGGGGGCTGCAACACGGGCGATGCCATGGACCTGAAACAACTTGAATACTTCGTGCGCGTGGCCGAACTCGGCAGCTTCACGCGCGCCGCCATGGCGCTGAACGTGGCGCAGCCGGCACTGTCCCGGCAGGTGCGCCTGCTGGAGGTGGAGCTGCGGCAGAACCTGCTGGTGCGCAACGGCCGGGGCGCCACGCCCACCGAGGCCGGCAAGCTGCTGCTGGCGCACGGGCGCGGCATCCTGCACCAGGTGGAGCGCGCGCGCGAAGAGCTGGGCCGGGTGCGCGGCGCGCTTGCCGGGCGGGTGGCCATCGGCCTGCCGCCCAGCCTGGCGCGGGTGCTCACGGTGCCGCTCACGCGCGCCTTCCGCCAGCAGCTGCCGCAAGCCAGCCTGTCGATCAGCGAAGGCCTGTCCATGACCATGCAGGAGTCGCTGGTGACCGGGCGGCTGGACATCGCCGTGCTCTACAACGCGCAGCCCTCGCCCGAGCTCGAGATCCACCCGCTGAAGGACGAGGAACTGGTGCTGGTGGAACCGCGCCCGCCCGGCCTGCCCGAAGACCCGCCGCCCCTGGCCATTCCGCTGCGCGAGGTGGCCGAGCTGCCGCTGGTGATCCCGAGCCGGCCCAACGCGATCCGCATGCACGTGGAAACCGAGATGGCCAACATCGGCTGCCGGCCCCACATCGCGCTGGAGATCGACGGCGTCTCGGCCATCCTCGACCTGGTGGCCGACGGTGCCGGCGCCGCCCTGCTCTCGCGCAACGCCGTGCTCAGCTCGATCCGGCCTTCGGCCTACCGCATGCGCCCGGTGAGTGACCCGCCGCTGCGCACCCGCCTGTGCCTGGCCGTGAGCTCGCAGCGGCCCGCCACGCTCACGCAGCAGACCACGCTGGAATTGATCAGAAAGCTGGTGGAGGCTTAGCCCAGCCAGCCTGCGCTGTGGCGCATCAGCCAGAGGATGGCGCTGAGGGTGAAGAATGACGCGACGGTGGTCGCCAGCAACGCGGCGGCAGCAAAGCCTTCATGGCCGTGGCGTTGCGCGAGCAGCGGATAGATGCCCAGCATGGGCATCGCGGCCGACAGCACCACGGCTGCGCGCAATTCGCCGGTGAGCGCGGGAAGGCCGATCAGGGGCAGCAGCATCACGGTGGCCCACACCGCAGCGGGATGCAACAGCAGCTTGCCGATCGTGATCTGCGCCACCTGCCGGCGCAGGCCGCGCACTTGCAGGCCCACCAGCGTGCCGCCGATGATGAACAGCGCCAGACCGCCGCTGGCCGCACCGAACAGGTTGACGGTGCGAGAGATCACCGAAGGCATCGGCCAGCCCAGCAGCGCGACCACGAAGCCCAGCACGATGGCGACGATCATGGGGTTGCGCACCAGGCGGTGCAGCGTCTCGTGCAGGGCATGTTGCCAGGACGAGCGCGCCTTCTCCGACGCGCCCACATCGGCCAACGTCATCAGGAACGGCAGCTTGATCAGGTTTTCCACCAGCAGGTTCATGGCCAGCGCCACGCCGGCCAGCGGCCCGATCGCCAACAGCACCACCGGATAACCGATGTAGGTGCTGTTGCCGCAGGTCATGCCCATGGTGGTGTAGGCACTCTCGGTCAGCGAGCGCTTCTGCAGGCGGCGTGCGCCCCACAGGCTGATCAACAGCCACACCACCGAACCCGCACCGAAAGCCAGCAGGTAGGCTGGCTGCAACAACTCGGCCAGGGGCCGCGATGCCAGCGCATTGAACAGCAACGCCGGCAAGGCGAACTGGATCACGAACTTGCCCATCACGCGCATGTCCGCCGCGCTGAAGATGCGCCAGCGCACCGCCGCAAAACCGAGCGCGATACAAAGGTAGATCGGCCCAGTGATGGCCAGGATATCGAGCACGGGAAAAAGGAGAAAGGGAAGAGAAACGGATCAGCCGGCGCGCGAGGACCGATCCAGAATGCCCGCGGAACCGGCTTCGCCGGGCCGCAGGGCATGCCCCCCTTCAGGGGGGACGCGCGTCAGCGCGGCGGGGGGTGCTCCGATCACTGCTTCTGAATTTTGGCCTTCTCGATCACCCCGCTCCAGCGGCGGATGTCGGACGCCAGCAAGGCCGCGTTCTGCTCGGGCGTGCTGGAACGGGCGTCGATGTTCAGGTTGCGCAGCTTCTCGCGCACGCCGGGATCGGCGACCGCCGTGGCGATTTCCTTGTTCAGGCGCTCCACCACCGCGCGCGGCGTCTTCGCCGGCACGGCCAGCGCGTTCCACGACGAGGCGATGTAGTCCTTGACGCCGGCCTCGACCGCCGTGGGCACCTCGGGCAGCACGATGGAGCGTTTCTCGCCGGTCACGGCCAGCGCGCGCAGTGCGCCGCCCTGGATCTGCGTGAGCACCGGGGCCAGGATTTCCACCGCCACATCGACCTGCTGGCCGCGGATGGCGCCGATCAGCGCGGGCGAGCCGTTGTAGGGCACGATCTGCGCGTCGATGCCGGCCGTGCTCTTGAACAGCTCGGCCGCCAGGTGCTGGGTGCTGCCGATGTTGATGCTGCCGATGTTGATCTTGCCGGGGTTGGCCTTGGCGAAGTTCACCAGCTCGGCCAGGGTCTTGTGCGGCGAGCTCGCGGGCACCACGACGGCGATGTCGAAGTAGCCCAGCGTGGAGACCGGCGTGAAATCCTTGATGGTGTCGAACGGCAGCTTCTGGAACAGGCTGGCCGTGACGGCCGTGCCGTTGGACATCAGGAACATGGTGTGGCCATCGGGCTCGGAGCGGGCCACCGACTCGGCCGCCACCACGCCACCGGCGCCGGGGCGGTTGTCGATCACCACCGGCTGACCGAGCTGGCTGGTCAGCTTCTCGGCCACGATGCGCGCGGTCAGGTCACCCACGCCGCCGGGACCGAAGGGCACCACGATGCGCAGGCCCTTGGACGGGAAGGCGGACTGCGCCGCGGCGGGCAGGGCCAGGCCCAAGGCGGCCGTGGCCAGGGCCGCACCCATCACGGTGCGGCGGCGGAGATTCAGGAATGTCGTCATGTCAAATTACCCCACGAATTGAACCAGCCAGAGAGACACGGCCGGGAAGAAAAGCACCAGCATCGATCGGATCACGTCGCTGGCCAGGAAAGGCATCACGCCACGGTAGCTTTCGCCAATGGGCACGGTCTTGGCCATGCCGTTGACCACGTACACGTTCAGGCCCACGGGCGGTGCCAGCAGGCCGAAGCCCACGGTCATCAGCACCATGATGCCGAACCAGATCGCCACCGATTCCTGCGGCATGCCGAAGTCCAGGCCCATGACCACCGGGAAGAAGATCGGGATGGTCAGCAGGATCATGGAGAGCTCGTCCATCACCGCGCCCAGCACCACGTAGAACAGCAGGATGCCGCCCACCACCATCAGGGGCGAGACGTCCCAGCCCTGGATGACGGAGGCCAGCTGCGCGGGCACCTGCGTGAGGGCCAGGGCCGAGTTCATGAGGTCGGCGCCGATGAAGATCATGAAGATCATCGCGCTGGCCGCCGCCGTGGAGTAGAAGCACAGCTTGACCTTGGCCCAGGTGAGCTCGCGCTTGAACAGGGCCGCGACGAAGGTGGCGGCCGCGCCGACACCCGCGCCTTCGGTGGGGGTGAACAGGCCGCCGTAGATGCCGCCGAAGACGATCAGGAACACGATCGCAATGGGCAGCACGCCCATCAGGGCCTGCAGCGTGAGCTTCTGCTCGTTGGCATCGTGCTCGGGCGCGTGCCCAGGAACCAGGCGCACATAGACCGCGATGGCAATCATGTAGCCCAACATGGCGATGATGCCGGGGACCATGGCCGCAGCGAACAGCTTGGCGATGTTCTGCTCGGTCAGGATGGCGTAGATCACCAGCGGCACCGACGGCGGGATCAGCACACCCAGCGTGCCGCCAGCGGCCAGCGTGCCGGTGGCCAGACGGCCCGAATAGCCATGCCGCTTCATTTCAGGCAAGGCCACCGAGGTGATGGTGGCGGCCGTGGCGACCGACGAACCGCAGATCGCGCCGAAGCCCGCGCTGGCCAGCACGGCGGCCATGGCCAGACCGCCCTTGAAGCGGCCCATGACCACGGCGGCGAACTGGAACAGCGCCTTGGAGATGCCGCCCTGGGTGGCGAAGTTGCCCATCAGGATGAACAGCGGAATGACCGAGAGGTCATAACTGGCGAAGCGCGCGAACGCCATGCCGTTGAGGTTGTTGAAGAAAGGCGGCAGGCCCACCTGGTAGATGTAGCCGAAGGTGCCGGCGGCAAACATCGACACGGCGATCGGCACACGGATCGCCATCAGGACCAGCATCACTGCGAAGATCATCCCTGCGAGACTCAAAGAACTCATTCGCCCTGCTCCGAAAAATTACCGAAAAACACCTGGTACAGGGCGATGAAGCCCGTCAGGATGAAGGGCGGAACCATGAAGGCGTAGGTGATCCACTCCGGGAAGCCCAGCATCATCGTGGTGGTCTGCGACGCGTAGGCGCTCATGCCACCGATGGCCGTGCGCCAGGCCAGCGCGAACATGAGCAGGCCCAGCAGCAGGCTGCCGAAGCGGTCCAGGCGCGCAACGCCGGCTTCGGACACCTTGGCGGTGAAGAAGTCGACGATGATGTTCTCGCGCTTGAGCTGGCACCAGGGCATGAACAGCGCGATCGCCGCGCCGGCGGTGACGGCGGTCAATTCGTAGTCACCCACCAGCGTGGTGCCGATGGTGTTGCGGCCGATCAGGCTGATGCAGGTGATCAGGGTGATCACCGTGAGCAGAACCCCGGCCAGGATGGCACAGAACCTGGCCAGTAAAGACAGCACTTTCAAACTTGTCACCTTCAAAAAAACGACCAATTCACGTCCGCCGAGCACAGCGAAAGCGAATCGGTCACTCAGTGGCGGGGGGGGGGGGGGGGGGGG
>NZ_JBWKZH010000016.1:39912-88819 GCF_059424305.1 Hydrogenophaga sp. GW456-12-10-14-TSB4
CAGGAAGGCCGCCCCGATGGGGGTGCGGGATTATCGCTGGTACTTCGCGATCAACGCACGCGCTTCCGACAGGAGCTTGGCTCCGTCGATGTTCTTGCCCTTCATTTCGTTGACCCAGTCGGTCTCGACGGTGGCCGCCGTGCGGCGCCAGCGCTGCGTCTCGGCCAGGTCCAGCGCGACGATGTTGTTCTTGGCCTTCTCGGCGATCTCGCGGCCGGCCTTGTCGCCGTCGTCCATGGCCTTGCCGAACATGGCGGCCGTCTCGATGCCGGAGTTGGCATCGATCACCTTCTTGAGGTCCGCCGGCAGCTTCTCGTAGCTGGCGCGGTTCATGGAGAACGCGAAGGTCTGGGTGTACAGGCCCTGCTTGCCGGCAAAGGTGGTGTGGTTCTTCACCAGCTCCGTCACCTTGAGCGAAGGCGTGACTTCCCAGGGAATGGTGGTGCCGTCGATGGTGCCCTTGGACAGGGCATCGGTCACGGCCGGCACCGGCATGCCCACGGGCGTGGCGCCGAGCTTGGTGAGCATGTTGTTGATGATGCGCGAGCCGCCGCGCACCTTCATGCCGCGCAGGCTCTCCAGCCCGGTCACCGGGGTCTTGGTGTGGAACAGGCCGGGGCCGTGGGTGTGCACCGCGATCAGCTTGACCTCGCGGAATTCGTCGGCGGCGTACTTCTCGACGTACTCCTGGAAGGCGCGCGAGGACTCTTCCGCCGAGCCGCTCATGAAGGGCAGCTCGAACACCTCGGACTTGTTGAAACGGCCCGGGGTGTAACCCAGCACCGTCCAGGTCAGGTCCACCACGCCGTCGCGGGCCTGGTCGAACAGCTGCGGTGGCGCGCCGCCCAGCGCCATGGCATGGAACAGCTGCACCTTGATCTTGCCGCCCGACTCGGCTTCCACCTTCTGCGCCCAGGGGATCAGCGCGCGAGCCGGGATGGTGGCCTGCTGGGGCAGCATCTGGTGCAGCCGCAGCGTGACCTGCTGGGCCAGGGCGTTGCCCGCCATCAGGGCGCCAGCCAGGGCACCCACGGCCAGCAAGGCGGTTCGGCGTTGGATGAATCTCATGCTTGTCTCCAGTTCCTTGTGTTCGCCGGGTCGCGAGCGTGTGGGCGCACTCCGACTTCCGGCAGGCTTGAAGAACGTCTTGCCCACACTGTGCATGGCCGCCGGGATCTCCGCCAGCCAGATAACCGACTTTCAGTTATGCCGTTTTTCTATGAAACCTTCTGCATTTCGGGCGCCTCAACGGCGGCGGATGAGCTTGATGGCCGGCATGGAGGCCGGCGCGTGCACCGTGGCGTGGCCGGCCAGCACCTCGCGCAGGTTGCGCTGGGCCAGGCGGGAGTGCTCGCGCATGATGGCTTCGGCCCGCGTGCCTTCGCGTTGTTCGATGGCGTCGAGCACCTGGCGGTGCTGGTCCTGCGCCACCACCAGCATGTCGCGCGCGCGCTGGGAATGCGCCTGCATCACCACGAAGCCCGAGGGCGAGGCGAACGGCAGGGAGAGCACTTTCTCCAGCTGGCGCGCGATGGTGGGGCTGTCGGCCATTTCCCAGACCAGGGCGTGGAACTGGCTGTTGAGGGCGACGTAGTCGGAGAAGCCCTTGTCGTCGAGCGCGGGCACGGCGAGCACGGTGTCCAGGCGGTTGAGGCATTGCCGGGCTTCGAGCAGCACCGCGCCAGGCGCGCCGCGCTCGGCCGCCAGCCGGGCCAGCAGGCCTTCGAGCGTGCCGCGCAGCTCGATCGCGTCGGCGATGTCGCGCTCGGAAAAGGTCTGCACCACGTAGCCGCCGTTGGGCAGGGCTTCGAGCAAGCCTTCCTGCTCCAGCCGCATCAGCGCGGCGCGGATGGGGGTGCGCGAGACGCCCAGCCGCTCCACGATGGCCAGCTCGGCGATGCGCGAGCCGCCGGCCAGCTCACCCGAGAGGATCAGCTCGCGCAACTGCAGCAGGGCGCGCACCTGGGCGCTTTCGGTGGCGCCCACGGGCTCGGTGGGGGACAGGGCTTCCAGGGTCATGGGATACGGAATGTATACAGAAACCGCTGATTTTCAAGCGATTTGCCATCGAATCGGGGTTTTCCATAGGTTTCTGTATTCATTCAAGGCTGGCAAAGTGCGCCTTCACCCCCGTTTTCAGAACCAACACCCGAGGACGTTTTCCATCATGAGCCTGCGCACCCGTGCCCCGTTCCGCGCCGACCACGTCGGCAGTTTTCTGCGACCGGCCTACCTGCTCGACGCCCGCGAGAAGAAGGCCAAGGGCGAGATCAGCGCGGCGCAGCTGCGCGAGGTGGAGGACCGCGCGATCACCGAGATCGTGAAGTTCCAGGCCGACGTGGGTCTGCAGTCGATCACGGACGGCGAGTTCCGCCGCACGTATTTCCACATCGATTTCCTGGAGCAGCTGGGTGGCGTGAAGACAGACATTCCGGTGACGATCCGCAAGCCGGACGGCACGGAGGAGCTGGCGCCGCCGGTGATCCGCGTGATCGACAAGGTGCGGCATGCGAAGAACATCCAGCTGGCGGATTTCCAGTACCTGAAGGCACAGGTGGCGGCCCTGGGGTTGCCGGCTCCGGTCACGCCGAAGGTGACGATTCCGTCGCCGACGATGCTGCATTTCCGGGGTGGGCGCGCGGGGATCAGCAAGGAGGCGTATCCGGAGCTGGACCCGGTGTTCTACGACGATGTAGCGAAGGCGTATGGCGAGGAGTTGCAGAGTCTGGCGGACGCCGGTTGCACTTACGTGCAGATGGACGACACGAACATGGCGTATCTGTGCGATGAGCGCATGCGCGAGGCGGCGCGCCAGCGCGGGGACGATCCGAACGAGTTGCCGCACCGGTACGCGGGTTTCATCAACAAGGTGGTGGCGCACAAGCCGGCGGGCATGACTTTGGCGATGCACCTGTGCCGGGGCAATTTCAAGAGCACGCACGCGGCGGCGGGCAATTACGAGCCGGTGGCGGAGGCTTTGTTGTCAGAGATGAAGCTGGACGCGTTTTTCCTGGAGTACGACGACGACCGGTCCGGGGATTTCCGGCCTTTGCGCTACCTGAGCAAGGACAAGGTGGTGGTGCTGGGGCTGGTGACGACGAAGTTCGGCCAGCTGGAGAGCAAGGACGATCTGAAGCGGCGCATCGACGAGGCGTCCAAGTACGCGCCTCTGGAGCAGATGTGCCTTTCTCCTCAATGCGGGTTCTCTTCGACCGTGCACGGGAACAACATCGCTGTGGAGGATCAGCGTCGGAAGCTCGCCCTTGTGGTGGAGACGGCTCGGGAGGTTTGGGGCTGAGTTGCCTTTCTGGCGTTGACCTCGCGTCAGGCCGGTGGCGGCGCCCGACTGCTCCGGCCCTGCTCGCGGGCGGCTGCTTCGGTGCGCTGTCACCCCTTCGTCAACGTCATCCTGGCGCGCTGCCTCTGTGGCAACCGCGAATGGGGGCCTGCGCATTCGGACACCGCCACCGTCCTGCGAAACAACGCAGGCACACCACCCTGGGTGCCCCACCATCGCATTGGGGGCGGGCGGTTTGGGCATGAGGGCGCCGGCCCATTCGCGGTTGCCACAAAAGTGAGCTCGCCAGCCCGGTGTTGACGCAGGGGTAGCCGCGGACCAGAAGCAGACGCCCGCGAGCAGCCGGCGCCAGCATGACCGGACCACCCGACCCTGCCCACCCGGCAGGCGCGAAAAAAAGGGCCGCCCGAAAACGAGCGGCCCGGCGAAATTCAACCGAAAGTTGAATTACTTGCTGTGCTTGGCAATCAGCGCACGCGCCTCGGCCACCAGCTTGGTGCCGTCGATGTTCTTGCCCTGCACTTCCTTGATCCAGTCGGCCTCCACCGCCACGGCAGCGGCCTTCCAGCGCGCGGTCTCGGCAGCGTCCAGCGCCACGATGTTGTTGCCCAGCTTCTTGGCCGATGCAAGACCCAGGCGATCGCCCTCGTCCATCGCCCGGCCGAACAGCGCGGCCGTCTCGACGCCCGAATTGGCGTCGATCACCTTCTTCAGGTCCGCCGGCAGCTTCTCGTAGCTGCGGCGGTTCATCGTCATCGCAAACGTCTGCGTGAACAGACCCTGCTCACCCGCGAACGTGGTGTGGTTCTTCACGATCTCGGCGATCTTCAGCGAAGGCACCACCTCCCACGGAATCGTCGTGCCCTGGATCACGCCCTTGGTCAGCGACTCCGTCACCGCCGGCACCGGCATGCCCACCGGCGTGGCACCCAGCTTCAGCAGCATGTTGCTGATCACACGCGAACCGCCGCGCACCTTCTTGCCCTTCAGGTCTTCCAGCTTCGTCAGCGGGTCCTTCGTGTGGAACAGGCCGGGGCCGTGCGTGTGCGCCGCCAGCAGCTTCACGTCCTTGAACTCGTCGGCCGCGTGCTTCTCCACGAACTCGTGGAACGCGCGCGACGCCGGCTCGGCCGCACCGCTCATGAACGGCAGCTCGAACACCTCGGCCTTGTTGAAACGGCCCGGCGTGTAGCCCAGCACCGTCCAGGAAATGTCCACCACGCCGTCGCGCGCCTGGTCGAACAGCTGCGGCGGCGAACCACCCATCGACATCGAGTGGAACAGCTGCACCTTGATGCGACCACCCGACTCCGCCTCGACCTTCTTGGCCCACGGCACGATGGCCAGCGCCGGAATCGGCGCCGTCGGCGGCAGGAACTGGTGCAGGCGCAGCGTCACGGTCTGCTGCGCCAGGGCGCTGCCCGCCAGGGTGGCTGCGCCCAGGGCGGCCATCGCCACGATGGCTTTGCGGCGTCGAAGGAAGGTCATGGAGAAACTCCTGAGAGAAAAAGAAAGGGAGAAAGAAAGGTCCGTGCGGCGCACCCCGCAGGGTGGGCCAGGACAAGGCATGTGCCACGTCAGACACAACAGGCACACTGTGCGGCCATCGTACCCACCGAGCCAGCCCGTTTAGGTACAAACAGCTATTCCATATTGTTATGAAACCTGCTAGCAATATTTCGATCGAGCCTGTCCAGTTCCACTTCGACTTCATCTCGCCCTACGGCTACTTCGCCTCGCTGCGCATCGAAGCGCTGGCTGCGCGCCACGGCCGCAAGGTGGACTGGCGCGCCATGCTGCTGGGTGTGTCGGTGATGAAGGTGATGGGCCTCAAGCCGCTGATGGACACGCCTTTGAAGGGCCCCTACACCGCGCGCGACGTGCTGCGCCATGCGCGCGAGCACGGCATCCCGATGAAGCGCCAGCCCAGCGACCCGGTGATGAACCCCCTGCCCTGCGCGCGCGCCTTCGCCTGGGTGAAACAGCACCACCCCGGCCACGCGGCCGCGTTGGCGCACGCAATCTACGCGGCCTACTGGGGCGAAGGCCAGGACCTGTCTCACCCCGACGCGCTGCGCGGCCTCGCCCTCCCCGAGGGTCTGTCGGCCGACGCGGTGGCCGAGGCGGCCGCGGGCGAAGAAGCCGCGTCGCTGTTGCGTGCCATGGTCGACGCGTCACTGAAAGCAGGCGTGTTCGGCTCGCCCACCGTGGTGGTGGACGGCGAGCCGTTCTGGGGCGTGGACAAGCTCGATCAGGTCGAGCGCTGGCTGGCCCGAGGCGGCTGGTAGCGCCTACTCAAACCGCAGCTCGGTCTCCACGGCCATCGCCGCCAGGCCTTGCATCAGGCGCTCGCGCAGCGCCTCGTCGCGCGGGCCAGGCACGGTGATCACCGCGCACTGCCGCCCGCCCCGCTCCAGCGCCTGCACGCGCGCCGGCACACCGGGCGCCCACTCGCCCAGCGCTTCGGCCAGCTTGATCTCGATCGCGCGCAAACGCAGCTCGGGCTTGAACACCTTGCCGATCGCGGTCATCGGCAAGGCCTCCAACAGCACCACGCGCTTCGGGCAGGCCGGCCGTTCATAGACCTGCGGCGCCACGGCGGCCAGCAACTCATCGGCAAGCAGGGTGGCGCCCGGCTTGAGCGTCACGAAGGCCACCGGCACCTCGCCCGCGTAGGCATCGGGCTCGGCCACCACGGCGCACAGGGCCACGGCGGGGTGCGCGAGGAACGCGTCTTCCACCAGGCCGGGGTCGATGTTGTGCGAGCCACGGATGATCACGTCCTTCGCGCGGCCGGTGATGTGGATGCGACCGGCCTCGTCGAGGTGCCCCAGGTCGCCGGTGACGATCCAGCCCTGCTCGAACATCCCGGCGTTGCGCGCGGCATCGGTGTAGCCCGGGCTCACATGCGGGCCGCGCAGCACCAGCACGCCGGTCTCGCCCGCCGCGCAGCGCTCGCTCAGCTTCGCCTCGCCGTCGCGCCAGGGCACGGCGTGCACCTCGGTGTAGGGCAGGCGCAGGCCGGCCGAGCCGGGCGTGCGCGGGCCGAGCAGCGGCTCGATGCTCACCAGCCCCGCGCACTCGGTCATGCCCAGGATGTTGCGCACCGGAATGCCGGTGGCGGCTTCAAAGCGTTGCGCGAGTTCCGATGGCAGCGGCGAGCCGCCGGTGTAGGCCGCGCGCACGGTGGTGATGTCCGCATCCACCGGCACACCCATCAGCGCCGCGAGCACCGTGGGCACACAGGCCAGGTGCGTCACGCGCTCGCGCTCGCAGAACGCCCAGTAGCGCCGCACAAAGCCGGTATTGCGCATGCCGCTGAGCGTGGGCAACACCTGGCGCGCACCCACCGCCAGCAGGGCCAGGCCGTAGACGAAGGCGCCGGCGACGTGGAACAGCGGAAAGCCGTTGATCTCCACCGCGTGCTCGTCCACATCGTAGAAGGCATGAGCGAACCAGGCCGTGTGCGCCTCATTGCCCTGCGTGTGCTGCGCGAGCTTGGGCGCGCCCGTGGTACCGCCGGTGTGGAACAGCGCCACCACGCGGTCAGGGTCCAGGTCGGGCTCGAAGCCCAGCGCCTCGGGTTGCCCGGCGAGCAGGTCCTGCAGCACCGGCACGCCGGGCGCGACTTGTTCACCCACACGGATCTGCAGCAAGGGCAGCGCGTGGTGCTGCACCACCTGCCCGGCCACCGGCCACACCGCCAGCTCGCTGTTGGGCCCGAGCGCGACCAGCAGCTTGGCGTTCGAGGCCTTCAGCAAGGCCGCGATGTGATCGGGCTGCAGCAGGTAGTTGATGGGGCACACGCGGCCCGCGAGCTGCGCGCCCCAGAGCACCGCGTGCGCCTCGGGCAGGTTGGGCGCGAGCAGCGCCACCGCGTCGCCCGGCCCCACGCCAAGCGAGCGGAACAGGTTGGCCGCGCGGTGGATGTCGGCCAGCAGCGCGCGGTAGCTGACGCGCCGCGGCGGCGTCTCCAGCCCGGCATCGGGCAGGAAGGTGAACGCCTCGCGCTCGGGAAAACGTTCGGCCGTGGCGCGGATCAGCGCATACGGGCTGCGGTGCGGCGCGGTCTGCTCACGCGGGATCTGCTCCAGCCGCTGAATGTCGGCCAGCGTGGTGAAAGCCTGCATGGGCGCGGCCTCAGGCGTCCAGGCCCAGCAGGCGCACCGCGTTGCCCTTCAGGATGCCGGGCATCACCTCGGGCTTGAAGCCGGCCACCTCGAAGTCCTTCATCCAGCGCTCGGGCGTGATCAACGGGTAGTCGCTGCCGAACAGCACGCGGTCCTTCAGCAGCGTGTTCGCGTACTGCACCAGCTGCTTCGGAAAGTACTTCGGGCTCCAGCCCGAGAGGTCGATCCACACATTGGGCTTGTGCGTGGCCACGCTGAGCGCCTCGTCCTGCCACGGAAAACTGGGGTGGGCCATGACGATCTGCATGTCGGGGAAGTCGATCGCCACGTCGTCCAGGTGCATGGGGTTGCTGTACTCCAGCCGCAGGCCGCCGCCGCAGCGCATGCCCGAGCCAATGCCGCTGTGCCCAGTGTGGAAGATCGCGGGCAGCTTGTGCGCGTTGATCACCTCGTAGATCGGCCAGGCCATCTTGTCGTAGGGGTGGTAGCCCTGCACCGTGGGGTGGAACTTGAAGCCCTTGACGCCCTCCTCCGCGATCAGCCGTTCGGCCTCGCGCGCGCCCATCTTGCCCTTGTGCGGATCGATGCTGGCGAAGGCAATCATCATGTCGCTGTTCTCGCGCGCGGCCTGCGCGATCTCTTCGTTCGGAATGCGCCGGCGACCCAGCTTGGACTCGCTGTCCACCGTGAACATCACCAGGCCGATCTTCTTCTCGCGGTAGTAGGCGATGGTCTCGGCGATGGTGGGTCGGCGGTTGCTGCCGAAGTACTTGTCCGCCGCGCGGTCGTACTCCTCGCCGTAGTTGTCGAAGGGGTTGCGACAGCTCACTTCCGCGTGGGTGTGGATGTCGATCGCGAGGAGGTTCTTGTGGTCCATCTTGTCTCCGGGGTTAGGGCCTGTTCACACTGTTTTTCCAAGTGCGCAGGTGTTTAGAACAGCGCCAATCTAGGCGCATGACGACGGCCAGACCGGGTGTCTGGCCTAGGCGTGCAACGACGAGTGGCGCTGTTCTAAACGCCTGCCCTTCGGGTTGCGACCAAAAAGCCCATGCGCCGCGTTGCGAAGCCTTGCCGGGCCACCGGCCCGTCGGCGTTTCGCGCCTTGCGCATGGACTTTTTGATTCGCAACGCATCTTGGAAAAACAGTGTGAACAGGCCCTAGGGTAAACACGGGGGTCGTTTTTCGACCGGCGCGCTTGTTTTGGTTATTGTTTATAACAATAATGCAGCCTCACTTCAAGCACGCCATCCCTGCCTCATGCCCATTCATTCCACCGACATCAGCCTGAGCCTGCAAGGCGAATCGTCCGAGATCGCGGTCATCACGCTGAACCGCCCGGCCAAGCGCAACGCGCTCAACGACGGCCTCATTCTCGCGCTGCGCGACATCTTCCAGGGCATGCCGCAAGGCGTGCGCGCCGCCGTGATCCACGGCGCGGGCGACCACTTCTGCGCCGGCCTGGACCTCTCCGAACTGCAGGAACGCGACGCCGGCCAGGGCGTGCACCACTCGCGCATGTGGCACGCCGCGCTCGAATGCGTGCAGCACGGCCCGGTGCCGGTGGTCGCGGCGCTGCATGGCGCGGTGGTCGGCGGCGGCCTGGAGCTGGCCAGCGCCTGCCACATTCGCGTGGCCGACGCCTCGTCCTTCTTCGCGCTGCCCGAAGGCTCGCGCGGCATCTTCGTGGGTGGCGGCGGCTCGGTGCGCATCCCGCGCCTGATCGGCACCGCGCGCATGGCCGACATGATGTTCACCGGCCGCGTCTACAAGGCCGAGGACGGCGAGCGCATCGGCCTGGCGCAGTACCTGGTGCCCGAAGGCACGGCGCTGGAGAAGGCCATGGAGCTGGCCACGCGCATCGCCGGCAACGCGCCGCTGACCAACTACGCGCTGATGCACGCCCTGCCGCGCATCGCCGAACAACCGGCCGACCAGGGTTTCTTCACCGAAGCGCTGATGGCCGCCATCGTGCAGAACGCCCCCGAGGCGAAAGAGCGTGTGCGCGCCTTCCTCGAAGGCCGCGCGAACAAAGTCAGCAAGGATTAACCCCCCGCGCCGCCTTCGGCGTCACCCCCCAGGGGGCGATGCCTGGGCCCGGCAAAGCCGGTTCCGCGGCATCCCTGGAAGAGGCGCGTGCGCCGACACGATTGATCGACAACGACAAACCGCCCGAGAGAGACATGAGCCAGAACCCCGCCACGGCCGCCCGTTACCGGCCCCTGACCTTCGGCGTCACCCGCGCCACGCTGCGCGACGGCGACACCGGCGTGCACTACCTGAGCGCGCAGCAGGACCTGTCCGCCTTCCCCGCACGCATCACCGACCGCCTGGTGCACTGGGCGCAGACGCGCCCCGACCAGACCCTGTTCGCGCGCCGCTCGAAAAACGCCGACGGCAGCACGGGCGACTGGCAGCACATCAGCTTCGCACAGGCGCTCGACGCGGCGCGCCGCATCGGCCAGGGCCTGCTGAACCGGGGCCTGTCCGCCGACAAGCCGGTGCTGATCCTGAGCGAAAACGACCTGGAACACGCGCTGCTCGCGCTGGGCTGTGTCTACGCCGGCATCGCCTACTGCCCGACCTCGCCCGCCTACTCGCTGGTGAGCCAGGACTTCGACAAGCTGCACCACGTGGTGAAGACGCTCACGCCCGGCCTGGTGTTCGCCGCCGACGCGCAGCGCTACGGCCGCGCCATGCTGGCCACGCTGGGTGAAGGCGTCGAACTCGTCACCACCACAGGCAGCGTGCCCGGCCGCGCCACCACCTCATTCGCCTCGCTGCTGGCCACCGAGACCACGCCGGCGGTAGACGCCGCCATGGCCGCCACCGGCCCGGACACCATCACCAAGTTCCTCTTCACCTCGGGCTCGACCAAGATGCCCAAGGCCGTGATCAACACGCAGCGCATGTGGTGCGCCAACCAGCAGCAGATGACCGAGTCCATGCCGGTGCTGGCCGAGAACCCGCTGGTGCTGGTGGACTGGCTGCCCTGGAACCACACCTTCGGCGGCAACCACAACGTCGGCATGGTGCTGTACCACGGCGGCACGCTCTACATCGACGACGGCAAACCCACGCCCGCGCTGATGGCCGAGACGCTGCGCAACCTGCGCGAGATCGCGCCCACGGTGTACTTCAACGTGCCCACGGGTTTCGAGGCGATCGCCAACGCGATGAAGACCGACGACGCCCTGCGCAAGACCCTGCTCTCGCGCGTGCGCATGTTCTTCTACGCCGGCGCCGCGCTGGCGCAGCCGGTGTGGGACGCGCTGCACGCGGTGCAGGAACAGGAAATCGGCGAACGCATCGTCATGGGCACCGGCCTGGGCATGACCGAGTCGGGCCCGTTCGGCCTGTACGTGACCAGCGCCAACGTGAAGGCGGGCGACCTGGGCCTGCCCACGCCGGGCCTGGAGCTCAAACTGGTGGACACCGACGGCAAGACCGAGGTGCGCTACCGGGGTCCGAACATCACGCCCGGCTACTGGCGCATGCCGGCGGAAACCGCCGACGCCTTCGACGAGGAAGGCTTCTTCAAGACCGGCGACGCGGTGAAGTGGATCGACGAGACCGACATCCACCAGGGCCTGAAGTTCGACGGCCGCATCGCCGAAGACTTCAAGCTCGCCACCGGCACCTTCGTGAGCGTGGGCCCGCTGCGCGCGAAGATCATCGCGGCCGGCGCGCCCTACATCCAGGACGTGGTGCTCACCGGCCTGAACATGAAGGAAGTCGGTGCCATGGTGTTCCCCACCGGCGCGGTGCGCGCGCTCAGCGGCTTGGGTGCCGAGGCCTCGCTGCACGACGTGCTCAACAGCGCGCCCGTGCTCGCGCACTTCCAGCGCGTGGTGACCGAACTCGCCAAGACGTCCACCGGCAGCGCCAGCCGCATCGCGCGCCTGTGCCTGTTGGCCGACCCGCCCACGATCGACCGCGGCGAGATCACCGACAAGGGCTCGATCAACCAGCGCGCGGTGCTGGCCCACCGGGCCGAGACCGTGGAACGCCTGCACGCCGACACGCTGCACGCCATCCTGAAACCCGAATAACCGAAAGACGACATGGCTTCCCGAGGCTTCTTCAACGCGTTCGACGACGTCTGGCTGCTCGACGGCGTGCGCACCCCCCTGGTGGACTACTGCGGCGCGCTGGGCCACATCTCGCCGACCGACCTGGGCATCAAGGCCGCGCGCGAAGCGCTGGCGCGCGCGGGCGTGCCGGGCGAGCACATCGGCTCGGTGGTCACCGGCAACATGGCGCCCGGCGACTTCGACCAGTTCTTCCTGCCGCGCCACATCGGCCTGTACGCCGGCGTGCCGGTGGAGGTGCCGGCCATCATGGCGCAGCGCATCTGCGGCACCGGCTTCGAGCTGTTCCGCCAGGCCGGCGAACACATCCAGGGCGGCGCCTGCGACGCCGCGCTGGTGGTGGGCACCGAGAGCATGACGCGCAACCCCATCGCCGCCTTCGACCACCGCACCGGCTTCAAGCTGGGCGCGCCGGTGGGCTTCAAGGACTACATGTGGGAAGCGCTGAAGGATCCGGCGGCCGGCATCAACATGATCCAGACCGCCGAGAACCTGGCGAAGAAGTACAGCATCGCGCGCGAGGACGTGGACGCCTTCGCTTCGGCCTCGTTTGCCAAGGCCGTGGCCGCGCAGGAAAGCGGTTTTCTCGCCGGTGAGATCGTGCCGGTGGTGACCGAGAAGTTCGAGCTCGCGGGCTACAAGGCGCGCGGCATCCGCCTGCAGGGCAAGCTCACCGAAGTCGCCACCGACACCCACCCGCGCCTCTCGCCGGTGGAGGTGCTGGCCAAGCTCAAGCCCGTGTTCGAGGGCGGTGTGCAGACCGGCGGCAACAGCTCCGCGCTGGTGGACGCCGCCGCGGCCTGCGTGGTCGCCTCCGGCGCCTATGCGAAAGCGAACGGCAAGCGGTCGCTGGCCCGCGTGGTGGCCGCCGCCGCCGTGGGCGTGCCGCCCGAGATCATGGGCATCGGCCCCGCACCCGCCATCCGCCTGCTGCTGGAGCGCACCGGCCTCAAGCTGAGCGACATCGCGCGCTTCGAGGTGAACGAAGCCCAGGGCGCGCAGACCCTGGCGGTGGCGCGCGAGCTCGGCATGGACCTGGACAAGCTCAACGTCAACGGCGGCGCGATCGCGCTGGGCCACCCGCTCGCCGCCACCGGTGTGCGCCTGACGCTCACGCTGGCGCGCGAACTGCAGCGCAGCGGCCAGCGCTACGGCATCTCCAGCGCCTGCGTGGGAGGTGGCCAGGGCATGGCGCTGCTGATCGAGAATCCGAACGCCTGAAACCAGAGAAGAAGGAGACCTCTATGAACATTCAAGGACACGCAGCCCTCGTCACCGGTGGTGGCTCGGGCCTGGGCGAGGCCACCGCGCGCGAACTCGCGCGCCTGGGCGCCAAGGTCGCCGTGCTCGATGTGAACCTGGACAACGCCAAGCGCGTCGCGGCCGACATCGGCGGCGTGGCGCTGCTGTGCGACATCACCAACACCGAGAGCCTGCAGGCCGCGATCGACCAGGCCGCCGCGGCCCACGGCCCGGCGCGCATCCTGATGAACATCGCCGGCATCGGCTCGGCCAAGCGCGTGGTCGCCAAGGACGGCAGCCCCGCACCGCTGGAAGACTTTGCCAAGGTCATCAACGTCAACCTGATCGGCACCTACAACGCCAGCCGCCTGTTCGCCGCCGCCTGCGCCAAACTGGATGCGCTGGAAGACGGCGAGCGCGGCGTGATGGTGTTCACCGCCAGCGTGGCCGCGTTCGACGGCCAGATCGGCCAGCAGGCCTACAGCGCCTCCAAGGGCGGCCTGGTGGGCATGACGCTGCCGATGGCGCGCGACCTCGCGCAACACGGCATCCGCGTCTGCACCATCGCGCCCGGCCTGTTCAGCACGCCGCTGATGAAGCAGCTGCCCGAGCCGGTGCAACAGTCGCTGGCCGCCAGCATCCCCTTCCCACCGCGCCTGGGCAAGCCCGAAGAGTTCGCCCAGCTTGCCGCGCACATCGTCACCAACACGCACCTCAACGGCGAAGTGATCCGCCTCGACGGTGCTTTGAGAATGGCCCCTCGTTAAATCCCATGACCAAGACCGTTGTTTACGAAGTGGAAGTGATGTTCGGCGACTGCGACCCCGCCGGCATCGTCTTCTTTCCGAATTTCTCGAAGTGGATGGACGCGTCCTCGCTGAACTTCTTCGTCAAGTGCGGCGTGCCGCCCTGGCGCGAGCTGGTCAAGACGCGCGGCATCGTGGGCACGCCCCTGCTGGAGATCCACACCAAGTTCAGCCGCCCCGCCACCTACGGCGAGCGCCTGCAGATCCACACCAGCGTGACCGAGTGGCGCGAGAAGGTGTTCATGCACCGGCACGTGGTCAAGCGCGGCGACGACGTGCTCTGCGAAGGCACCGAGACACGCGCCTTCGTGATCCACCCGCCGGAGGCGCCCGAGCGCATCAAGGCGATTCCCGTGCCCGAGGACATCAAGGCCCTCTGCTCTTGAGCCGCTGTTTTCCCTGCCCTTTCCCTTTTCACCACCCCCAGAAGGAGACTCGAATGAAAGCCGTCAAAACCCTCATCGCCGTGGCCGTCACGGCCCTGGCCAGCACCGCTGCGCTGGCGGACATCAACGTCGGCGTGAGCATCTCGCTGACCGGCCCGGGTTCCGGCCTGGGCATCCCGATGCAGAACCAGTTCAAGCTGTTTCCCCAGACGATCGCCGGTGAGAAGGTCAACCTGATCATCCTCGACGACGCCACCGACCCGGGCAAGGGCGCGGCCAACGCGCGCCGCTTCGTGACCGAAGACAAGGTCGACATGATCATCGGTTCGAGCATCACCGCCGTGGCCGCCGCCATGAGCGACATCGCCACCGAAGCCGGCACCGTGCAGCTGACCGGTTCGCCCGTGGGCCTGCCGCCCGGCAAGGACAAGTGGGTGTTCCGCCTGCCGCAGTCCAACACCGTGATGGGCCACGCCGTGGTCGAGCACATGAAGAAGCAGGGCATCAAGACCATCGGCTTCCTCGGCTACACCGACGCCTACGGCGAGCAGTGGCTCAAGGAAGTGACGCCGCTGCTGGACCAGGCCGGCATCAAGATCATCGCCACCGAGCGCTTCGCGCGCACCGACACCAGCGCCACCCCGCAGGCCCTCAAGATCACCTCGGCCAACCCCGACGCGGTGCTGATCGTCGCCTCCGGCAGCGGCGCGGCCATGCCGCACATGGCCATGGTCGACCGTGGCTTCAAGGGCAAGATCTACCAGACCCACGCCGCGGCCACACAGGATCTGATGCGCGTCGGCGGCAAGGCCGTCGAAGGCGCCTTCGTGGTCTCCGGCCCGGCCGTGATCGCCGAACAGCTGCCCGACAGCCACCCCTCCAAGAAGGTCGCCATCGACTTCGTGACCAAGTACGAGAAGGCCTACGGCGCCAACTCGCGCAACCAGTTCGCGGGCCACGCCTACGACGCGCAGATCGTGCTGGAAAAGATCGTCCCCGGCGCGCTGAAGAAGGCCAAGCCCGGCACGCCCGAGTTCCGCGCCGCGCTGCGCGACGGCATGGAAACCATGGGCCGCACCATCTTCTCGCACGGCGTGATGAACTGGACGCCCGCCGACCACTGGGGTTTCACGAACGAAACCGGCGTGATGCTGAAAGTCGTCGACGGCAAATTCAAGGTCGAGTAATAGAAATCACCCCCCGCGTCGCCTTCGGCGCCTCCCCCCTCTCTCGCCTTCGGCGGGAGGGGGGCGACACCTGGGGCCGGCGGAGCCGGACCCTCGGTGTCCCTGGATCAGAAGGCGTCTCTTTCCATCGTTGAGGGTTTTATGGATTTCTCTATTGCCAGCATTCTGATGCTGGACGGCCTCACCAACGGCGCGGTGTACGCGCTGCTGGGCCTGGCCATCGTCCTGGTGTTCACCGTCACCCGGATCATCTTCATTCCCCAGGGCGAGTTCGTCGCGTACGGCGCGCTCACCCTGGCCATCTTCCAGACCGGCAAGGTGCCCGGCACCGTGTGGCTGCTGTTGCTGCTGGCCGGCGTGGCCGCGCTCATGGAGCTGTTCGGCCGCTGGCGGCACCACCGCAACGCGCTGATCGCCTTCAAGGCCGCCGGCCGCACGCTGGCCCTGCCCGTGATCGTCTCGATCGTCGCCATCTGGGCCGCGCCGCAGCAGTTCCCGCTGTGGGTGCAGGCCGCGCTCAGCGTGGCCGTGGTCACCGTGTACGGCCCGCTGGTCTACCGCGTGGCCTACCAGTCGCTGGAAAGCGCCACGCCGCTGGTGCTGCTGATCGTCTCGGTCGGCGTGCACTTCGCCATGACGGGCCTGGGCCTGCTGTTCTTCGGCGCCGAGGGCTTCCGCAACCCGGCGTTCTGGGACGCGCGTTACACCATCGGCCCGGTCATGCTCTCGGGCCAGGCCATCATCACCTTCGCCGCCGCCATCGCCCTCATCGTCATGCTCTGGCTCTACTTCGAGCGCTCGCTGCGCGGCAAGGCGCTGCGCGCCATCGCGGTCAACCGCACCGGCGCGCGCCTGATGGGCATCTCCTCGCAGGCATCGGGCCAGCTCACCATGACCATGGCGGCCTTCATCGGCGCGCTCTCGGGCCTGCTGATCGGCCCCACCACCACCGTGTTCTACGACTCGGGCTTCCTGATCGGCCTCAAGGGCTTCGTGGCCGCCGTGGCCGCCGGCCTCGCCAGCTACCCCGGTGCGCTGGTCGCGGCCCTGGGCGTCGGCGTGATCGAGGCCTTCGGCTCCTTCTGGGCCAGCGCCTTCAAGGAAGTGATCGTCTTCACCCTGATCCTCCCCGTCCTGCTGCTCAGGTCCCTGAGCAGCAAGCATTCCGACGAGGACCACTGAAAAATGCCCAAAAGCCAAAACCTCGGCCTGCTGATCCTGGCCCTCGCGATCCCGCTGGTCGCGGTGCTGCCCCTGCCCGACTTCTGGATCACCCAGCTCAACTACATCGGCATGTACAGCATGACGGTGCTGGGCCTGATCCTGCTCACCGGCGTGGGCGGCCTCACCTCGTTCGGCCAGGCGGCCTTCGTCGGCATCGGCGCCTACACCACGGCCTGGCTCACGCTCAACCTGGGCATGTCGCCCTGGATCACGCTGTTCATCGGCATGGCCCTGACCGCCGGCAGCGCGCTCATCGTGGGCCTGATCACGCTGCGCATGTCGGGCCACTACCTGCCGCTGGCCACCATCGCCTGGGGCCTGTCGCTGTACTACCTCATGGGCAACCTGGACGCGCTGGGCAAGTACGACGGCCTGCTGGGCATCAAGAGCCTGTCCGTCGGCGGCTTCGACATCGGCCAGGGCCGCGCCTTCTTCGTGCTGACCTGGTTCATCCTGCTGGCCTTCGTGGCCGCGCTGATGTTCCTGCTGGACTCGCGCGCGGGCCGCGCCATCCGCTCGCTCAAGAGCGGCTCGCAGATGGCCGAGGCCATGGGCATCAGCACCTTCCGCTACAAGGTCACGATCTTCGTGCTGGCCGCGCTGTCCGCCTCGGTGGCGGGCTGGCTGCTCGCGCACTTCCAGCGCACGGTGAACCCCTCGGCCTTCGGCCTGAAGATGGGCATCGAGTACCTGTTCATGGCCGTCATCGGCGGCGTGGGCCACGTGTGGGGCGCCATCGTCGGCGCCGGCCTGATCCGCGTGCTGGAAGACCAGCTGCAGGTCCTGCTGCCCCGCCTGATCGGCACCAGCGGCAGCTACGAGGTGATCGTCTTCGGCATCGCACTCGTGGTGGTGCTCAAGTACCTGCCCGACGGCCTGTGGTCCGTGGTCGGCAAGGGCAAGGCGCCCAAGCCGCGCACGGTGGACTGGCAGAACGCCGCCGCCCTGCCCGAGCGCGCCAAGCCCGCCACCGGCGAGCTGGTGCTCGACGTGCAGAAGGCGCGCATGCAGTTCGGCGGCCTGGTGGCGGTGAACGACATCAGCTTCCAGATCCATGCCGGCCAGATCGTCGGCCTGATCGGGCCCAACGGCGCCGGCAAGTCCACCACCTTCAACCTGATCACCGGCGTGCTGCCCGCCACCGGCGGCGAGGTGCGCTTCCAGGGCGGCAACGTGATCGGCAAGCCCTCGCGCGCCATCGCGCAGCTGGGCATAGCGCGCACCTTCCAGCACGTGAAGATGATCCCGGACATGACGGTGCTGGAAAACGTCGCCCTGGGCGCGCACACGCGCGGCCGCAAGGGCGTGCTGCCCGCCATGCTGCGCGCCAACCGCGCCGAGGAACGCCTGCTGTTCCGCGAGGCGCAGCGCCAGCTCGAGCGCATCGGCATGGGCGAGTACCTGCACGAGCAGGCCGGCAACCTGGCCATGGGCCCGCAGCGCCTGATGGAAATCGCGCGCGCCCTGTGCGCCGACCCGACCCTGCTGCTGCTCGACGAGCCCGCCGCCGGCCTGCGCCACAAGGAGAAGCAGGCCCTGGCCGGCGTGCTGCGCCAGCTCAAGGCCGAAGGCATGAGCATCCTGCTGGTGGAACACGACATGGACCTGGTGATGCAGATCTGCGACCACCTGGTGGTGATGGAATTCGGCACCCTGCTCACGCAAGGCGACCCGGAACACGTGCAGCAGGACCCCAAAGTCCGCGCCGCCTACCTCGGCACGGAGCATTGACATGAGCACAACCCCCATTCTTCAAGTCAAGGGCCTGCGCGCCGGCTACGGCCGCGCCGAGGTGCTGCACGGCATCGACCTGCAGGCGCAAGCCGGTGGTGTGATCACCGTCATCGGCCCCAACGGCGCGGGCAAGTCCACCCTGCTCAACACGCTCATGGGCATCCTGCCCGGCCAGGGCACGATCGAGTTCCGCGGCCAGGACATCAGCACCCTCACGCTCGAAGAGCGTGTGATGAACGGCATGGCCCTGGTGCCCGAGAAGCGCGAGCTGTTCGGCACCATGCCCGTCGAAGACAACCTGCTGCTCGGCGGCTTCCGCCAGATGCGGCTGGGCAATGCGAAGTGGCGCAGCCGCCTGGACGACGTCTACAGCATCTTCCCGCGCCTGCAGGAACGCCGCGCCCAGCTCGCCGGCACGCTCTCGGGCGGCGAACGGCAGATGCTCGCGGTGGGCCGCGCGCTCATGTCCGCGCCCGACCTGCTGATGCTCGACGAGCCCAGCCTGGGCCTGGCGCCGCTGATCGTGAAAGAGATCTTCGCCATCATCGACCGGCTGCGCCAGACCGGCGTGACCATCGTGCTGGTGGAGCAGAACGCGCGCGCCGCGCTGCAGGTGGCCGACCACGGCTACGTGCTCGAAATGGGCGAACTCAGCGCCCAGGGCCCGGCCAGCGAACTCGCCAGCGATCCGCGCGTGATCGAGACCTACCTCGGCACCGCAAGAAAGAGCGCCTGATCCACCCCCCCGAGGAGACCACGATGAAGAACGCCCAGCGTCGCCTGCACCGCCTGACCCTGCCGCTCGGCCTGGGCCTGTTCATCGCCGCCTGCGGCACCACCCCCCCGGGCCCCGCGCCCGCGCCGCTCGCGCCCGCCGTGGGCGCCAGCCTGCGCCAGTGCGAGGCGTTGGCCGGCCAGTTCCGCTTCGACCAGACCCGCATCGACTCCGCCGCACCGGTGGCGGCCGGCGGCCTCGCGCTGGGCGGCCAGCCGGTGGCCGCGCACTGCCTGGTCAAGGGCCAGATGCACCCGCGCAAGGGCAGCGACGGCCGCGACTACGCCATCGGCTTCGAGATGCGCCTGCCCCAGGCCTGGAACGGCCGCTTCTACCACCAGGGCAACGGCGGGCTCGACGGCGCCGTGCGCCCGGCCGAGGGTGCGCTGGGCGGCGGCCCGCTGACCGGCGCCCTGGTGCGGGGCTTCGCCGTGATCAGCTCCGACGCCGGCCACACCGGCGCGCAGACCGCCGTCTTCGGCCTGGAGCCGCAGGCCCGGCTGGACTACGGCTACCAGGCCGTGGCCAAGCTCACCCCCATGGCCAAGGCCCTGATCGCCGCGGCCTACGGCAAGGGCCCGGACCGCTCCTACATCGGCGGCTGCTCCAACGGCGGGCGCCACGCCATGGTGGCGGCCTCGCGCCTGGGCGACCAGTACGACGGCTACCTGATCGGCGCGCCCGGCTACCGCCTGCCCAACGCCGCCCTGGCCCAGCTGTGGGGCGCCCAGCGCTGGACGCCGCTGGCCACGCCCGGCGCCACGGTGAAGCACCCGCTCAACCCGAACGCCACCATCCCCGACCTGGGCAGCGCCCTGAGCGCGGCCGAACGCCAGACCGTGGCGCGCGCCATCCTCAACCGATGCGACGCCCTCGACGGCCTGAGCGATGGCCAGGTGCAGGCCACGCAGGCCTGCCAGGCCGCCTTCGACGTGGTGCGCGACGTGCCCAGCTGCAGCGGCGCGCGCGACGGCAGCTGCCTCACCCCGGCTCAGAAGACCACGCTGGCCCAGGTCCAGGCCGGCGGCAAGGCCGCCAACGGCCGGCCCATCTACAGCGCCTTCCCGCACGACACCGGCATCGCCGGCGCCAACTGGGCGACCTGGAAATTCGTCAACGCCGTGGCGCTGGACCCGCTCTCGGTGGGCACGGTGTTCACCGCACCGCCGGCCGCGCCGGTGAACTTCGCCAGCGCCGACATCGACGCCCTGCTGCCCGCCATTGCCGCCACCAGCGACACCTACCGCGAATCGGGCCTCTCGCTGATGAGCCCGCCCGGCCACGAGCAGCCCGACAACCTGCGACCGCTGCGCGCACGCGGTGCGAAGATGGTGCTCTACCACGGCGTGAGCGACGCGATCTTCTCCGCCGAAGACACCCGCCAGTGGGTCGAGCGCCTGAACCGCTCGCAGAACGGTCAGGCCGCCGACTTCGCGCGCTACTTCCCGGTGCCCGGCATGAACCACTGCAGCGGCGGCCCGGCCACCGACCAGTTCGACCTGCTGGGCCCGCTCGTGAAGTGGGTGGAACAAGGCGTGGCGCCTCAGGCCGTCACCGCCAGCGCGCGCGGCGTGGGCAACCCCGGCGGCGCCAACGCCGAACTGCCGGCCGACTGGTCGGCCACCCGCACCCGCCCGCTCTGCGCCTACCCCGCGGTGGCGCGCTACAACGGCACCGGCCCGGCCGAAGCCGCCTCCAGCTTCACCTGCCGCTGATCGACCTCTTCCCTCGACATGAACGCCTACCAGCCCCCTGCCTCCGAACACAGCTTCGTGCTGTTCGACGTGCTGCGCGCACACGAACAGCTGGCCGAACTGCCCGCGCTCGCCGAGCACGCCGACACCGGGCTGCTCACGCAGGTGATCGAGGAAGCGGGCAAGTTCGTCGGCGAGGTGATCGCCCCGCTCAACCGCGAAGGCGACGAGGTGGGTGCGCAATGGAACGCCGGCACGGTCACCATGCCGCCCGGTTTCCGCGACGCCTACCAGGCTTTCTGGCAGGCCGGCTGGCCCTCGCTGGCCAGCGCCCCCGAAGACGGCGGCCAGGGCCTGCCCACGGTGGTGGAAGCCGTGCTGCACGAGATGCTCAACGCCGCCAACCACGGCTGGACCATGGCGCCCGGCCTGCTGCACGGCGCCTACGAATGCCTGCGCCACCACGCCAGCGACGCGCTCAAGGCGCGCTACCTGGAGAAGCTGGCCTCGGGCGAATGGCTCGCCACCATGTGCCTGACCGAGCCCCACGCCGGCAGCGACCTGGGCCTGGTGCGCACCAAGGCCGTGCCGCTGGCCGACGGGCGCTACGCCCTCAGCGGCACCAAGATCTTCATCTCCGGCGGCGAACACGACCTGTCCGACAACATCGTGCACCTGGTGCTCGCGCGCCTGCCCGACGCGCCGCCCGGCCCCAAGGGCCTCTCGCTCTTTCTGGTGCCCAAGTTCGAGGCCGATGGCCGCCGCAGCGCGGTGCACTGCGAGCGCATCGAGGAAAAAATGGGCCTGCACGGCAGCCCCACCTGCGTGATGCGCTTCGACGAAGCCGCCGCTTCCCTGGTCGGCGAACCCGGCAAGGGTCTCAACGCCATGTTCGTCATGATGAACGCCGCGCGCCTGCTGGTGGGCCTGCAGGGCGTGGGCCTGCTCGACGCGGCCTGGCAGAAAGCCAGCGCCTACGCGCAGGAACGCCGCCAGATGCGCGCCCCGGGCACGGCCAGCAAGGCCGGCGAAGCCGATCTGATCGCCCTGCACCCCGCGATGCAGCGCATCCTGGGCACGCAGCGCGCCTGGATCGACGCCGGGCGCGTGATCGCCTACCGCACCGCGCTCGAACTCGACATCCAGAAACACCACCCCGAGGCCGCCCGGCGCGAGGCCGCCGCGCGCTGGTGCAGCCTGGTCACGCCGGTGCTCAAGTCCGCCTGGACCGAGCAGGCCTTCAGCGGTGCCAGCGCCTGCCTGCAGGTGTTCGGCGGCCACGGCTACGTGCGCGAATGGGGCGTCGAGCAGCACGTGCGCGACGCCCGCGTGGCCATGATCTACGAGGGCACGAACGAGATCCAGGCGATCGACCTGCTGGTGCGCAAGACCCTGCCCGACGGCGCCGCCGCGCTGCAGGCCCTGCTGACCGATCTCGCCGACGACCTGGCTGCCCTGCCCGAGGCCGGCGCCACCCGCGACGCCCTGGCGCGCTTCGGTGACTTCGTGCGCGAACGCGTCGTGCCCCTGGCGGGCACCGCGGCCGACCGCCCGTTCTGGCTGGCCGACGACTTCCTGCGCGCCACCGCCCTGCTGCTCATGGCCTGGGCCTGGCAACGCCTGGCCGCCACCGACGGCCACGGCGCCGAGGCCCGCGCCGCCTTCTGGCGCTGGGTCTGGCCCGAGTTCGAGATGCGCCTGTCCATGATGGACGCCACGCTGGTCAGCTAAGCTCCGCGACCACCATGTCCGCGACCTCCTCCACCGTTTCCACGGCCAACGCCCTGCGGCGCCCGCGCGGCCCGCGCAAACCCACAGCGGCCGAGTCGACGCCGGACACCACCCCGGACAGCGCAGGGCCCGAGATCGACACCAGCTACCTCGAAACCCTGCTGGGCTACAACGCGCGCCGCACCGCGCTGGCCGTGATCACCGTGTTCCTGCGCCGCATGGAGCCCTACGGCATGCGGCCGGTGGACTTCTCGGTGGTCTCGGTGATCGCGCACAACCCGGGCGTGACCTCGCGCCAGATCTGCGCCGCCCTGGACATCCTGCCGCCCAACCTGGTCGGCATGATCAAAAGCCTGCACAAGCGCGGCCTGATCCTGCGCAAGCCCCACCCCACCGACCGGCGCGCGCAGGGCCTGCACCTGTCCGCCGCCGGCCAGCGCATGTACCGCGAAGCCCAGGCCACCGCCACCGCGCTGGAGCGCGACGTGGCCGAGAGCCTCTCGCCGGCGGAGCTCCAGACCCTCATCGGGCTGCTGCGCAAGGTGTACCGCCGCCCGGCCGCGCCGGCGCAATCGGGGTAAATCCGTAGGCTTTGCCTTTGCGCCACAGGGTGGCGGAACCCGCAGCTAGCAAACCGGTAGCGCGGGTCGTATATTGCGAGAACCAGACGGGCCCGTCGCAGGAGACCTCGCATGAGTGCCAAGGACAACGCTGCCGTGATGCAACTCTTCGACTTGCTGGAATCGCGCTATGCCCTGCGCGTGATCTGGGCCCTGAGCGACGGGCACCCGCAAACCTTCCGGCTCCTGCAGGACAGCGTGGGCGGCGTCACCCCGAACACGCTCAACACCCGCCTGAAGGAACTGCGCGCCGCCCGCCTCGTGGACCACGGCGGCAACGGCTACCGGCTCACCAGCCAGGGCGCCGACCTGGCGCGCCGCCTGGTGGAAGTGCAGCAATTCGCGGGCAAATGGTCACACCAGCAGGCGCGCGCCGCCCACCCGGCACCGGCCGGGACATAGAATCACGCCCCTGGACAGGCCGCTCAGCGCTGGCAGCGTCCCCCGGTGGCAAAAGGGCCACCCCCCACCCTTGAATCCGGGGCGTTCGGCCCCAATTGCCCTGCATGGCCGTCCTGGCCATTGATTTCACGCACATCCAAGACCCATGAGCCAGACGCCCAACAACACCGACCAGCCCGACCTGAACGCGCCCATGAGCCCCGAAGAGGCCCTGGCCGCCGAGGCCGCCAACCAGGCCGATGCCGTCACCGCCCTGACCCAGGAAATCACCACCCTCAAGGCCCAGAACGCCGACCTGGCCGACCAGTTCCTGCGCGCCAAGGCCGAGGCTGAAAACGCCCGCCGCCGCGCCGAGGAAGAGGTCAGCAAGGCCCGCAAGTTCGCCGTGGAAAGCTTCGCCGAGAGCCTGCTGGCCGTGGCCGACAGCCTGGAAGCCGGCCTGGCCATCCAGGAAGCCACGCGCGAGCAGCTGCGCGAAGGCACCGAGGCCACGCTCAAGCAGCTCAAGAGCGCCCTGGAGCGCCACAAGGTGCTGGAGATCAACCCGACCGGGGCCGCGAAGTTCGACCCCCACCAGCACCAGGCCATCAGCATGGTGCCCGCCGACCAGGAAGCCAACACCGTGGTGAGCGTGCTGCAGAAGGGTTACCTCATCGCCGACCGCGTGCTGCGCCCGGCCCTGGTGACCGTGGCAGCCCCCAAATGATGACCCGCCGGGCTTGAAATACCCACCGGTTATCCACACCTTCCCCACATCGTTTTTCACAACATCTTCACTTTTCGCATCGGAGCAACCACATGGGACGAATCATCGGCATTGACCTGGGCACCACCAACTCGTGCGTGTCCATCATGGAAGGCAACAACACCAAGGTGATCGAGAACGCCGAAGGCGCTCGCACCACGCCTTCGATCGTGGCCTACCAGGAAGACGGGGAAGTGCTGGTCGGCGCCTCCGCCAAGCGCCAGGCCGTCACCAACCCCAAGAACACGCTGTACGCGATCAAGCGCCTGATCGGTCGCAAGTTCACCGAGAAGGAAGTCCAGAAGGACATCAACCTCATGCCCTACTCCATCGTGGCCGCCGACAACGGCGACGCCTGGGTGGAAGTGCGCGGCAAGCAGATCTCGGCCCAGCAGGTCAGCGCCGACATCCTGCGCAAGATGAAGAAGACCGCCGAGGACTACCTGGGCGAGCCCGTCACCGAAGCCGTGATCACGGTGCCGGCCTACTTCAACGACGCCCAGCGCCAGGCCACCAAGGACGCCGGCCGCATCGCCGGCCTGGACGTCAAGCGCATCATCAACGAGCCCACCGCCGCGGCCCTGGCCTTCGGCCTGGACAAGCAGGAAAAGGGCGACCGCAAGATCGCCGTGTACGACCTGGGTGGCGGCACGTTCGACGTGTCCATCATCGAGATCGCCGACGTCGACGGCGAGAAGCAGTTCGAGGTGCTCTCCACCAACGGCGACACCTTCCTGGGCGGTGAAGACTTCGACCAGCGCATCATCGACTACATCATCGGCGAGTTCAAAAAGGAACAAGGCGTCGACCTGAGCAAGGACGTGCTCGCCCTGCAGCGCCTGAAGGAAGCCGCCGAGAAGGCCAAGATCGAGCTCTCCAGCTCGGCCGCGACCGACCTGAACCTGCCCTACATCACCGCCGACGCCTCGGGTCCCAAGCACCTGAACATCAAGCTCACGCGCGCCAAGCTCGAAGCCCTGGTGGAAGAGCTGATCGAGCGCACCATCGCGCCCTGCCGCACGGCCATCAAGGACGCCGGCATCAGCGTCTCCGACATCCACGACGTGATCCTGGTCGGCGGCATGACCCGCATGCCCAAGGTGCAGGAAAAGGTGAAGGAATTCTTCGGCAAGGAACCGCGCAAGGACGTGAACCCCGACGAAGCCGTGGCCGTGGGCGCCGCCATCCAGGGCCAGGTGCTCTCCGGTGACCGCAAGGACGTGCTGCTGCTCGACGTGACCCCGCTGAGCCTGGGCATCGAGACCATGGGTGGCGTGATGACCAAGATGATCACGAAGAACACCACGATCCCGACCAAGTTCGCGCAGACCTTCTCGACCGCCGAGGACAACCAGCCGGCCGTGACCATCAAGGTGTTCCAGGGCGAACGCGAGATCGCCTCGGGCAACAAGCTGCTGGGTGAGTTCAACCTCGAAGGCATCCCGAGCGCACCGCGCGGCATGCCGCAGATCGAGGTGTCGTTCGACATCGACGCCAACGGCATCCTGCACGTGGGCGCCAAGGACAAGGGCACCGGCAAGGAAAACAAGATCACCATCAAGGCCAACTCGGGTCTGTCGGAAGAAGAGATCCAGCAGATGGTGAAGGACGCCGAGCTCAACGCCGCCGACGACAAGAAGAAGGTCGAGCTGGTGCAGGCCCGCAACCAGGCCGAAGCCATGGTGCACAGCGTGAAGAAGTCGCTGGGCGAGCACGGCGACAAGCTCGAAGGCGCCGAGAAGGAAGCCATCGAAGCCGCGCTGAAGGACGTGGAAGAAGCCGCCAAGGGCGAGGACAAGGAAGCCATCGAGGCCAAGACCGAAGCCCTGATGGCCGCCAGCCAGAAGCTGGGCGAGAAGGTCTACGCCGCGTCGCAAGCCGAAGCCGCCGCCGCCGGTGGTGCCGCTGAAGGCGCCGAGCAGCAGGCCAGCAGCAAGCCGGCCGACGACGACGTGGTCGATGCCGAAGTCAAGGAAGTCAAGAAGGGCTGATCGGGGCCCGCTTCCCACCCCATTCGCCGCGTCCGGGCAACCTGACGCGGCGTTTGTGTTCCACCCAAGCAGTTAGAGACCATGGCTAAACGCGATTTTTACGAAGTGCTGGGCGTGCCCAAGAACGCCGGCGACGACGAGATCAAGAAGGCGTATCGCAAGCTCGCGATGAAGCACCACCCCGACCGCAACCAGGGTGATGCGGCCAAGGCGGCCGAAGAGAAGTTCAAGGAGGCCAAGGAGGCCTACGAGATGCTGTCGGACCCGCAGAAGAAGGCGGCCTACGACCAGTACGGCCACGCGGGCGTGGACCCCAACATGCGCGGCGGCCCGGGCGGAGCCGAGGGCTTCGGGGGTTTCGGCGATGCGTTCGGCGACATCTTCGGCGACATCTTCGGTGGTGCGCGCGGCGGCCAGCGCGGCGGGCGTCAGGTGTACCGGGGCGCCGACCTGTCCTACGCGATGGAAATCTCGCTGGAAGAAGCCGCCGCCGGCAAGGAAACGCAGATCCGCATCCCGTCGTGGGACAACTGCGAAACCTGCAGCGGCACCGGCGCCAAGCCCGGCACCAGCGTGAAGACCTGCACCACCTGCCACGGGCAGGGCTCGGTGCAGATGCGCCAGGGCTTCTTCAGCGTGCAGCAGACCTGCCCCACCTGCCACGGCCAGGGCAAGATCATTCCCGAGCCCTGCACCGTCTGCCATGGCCAGGGCAAGATCAAGCGTCAGAAGACGCTGGAGATCAAGATCCCCGCCGGCATCGACGACGGCCAGCGCATCCGCAGCACCGGCAACGGCGAACCGGGCCAGAACGGCGGCCCCTCGGGCGACCTCTACATCGAGGTGCGCCTGCGCAAGCACGACATCTTCGAGCGCGAGGGCGACGACCTGCACTGCCAGGTGCCGGTGAGCATGACGGTGGCCGCCCTGGGCGGCGAGATCGACGTGCCCACGCTCGCGGGCAAGGCCACCATCGACCTGCCCGAGGGCACGCAGAGCGGCAAGACCTTCCGCCTGCGCGGCAAGGGCGTCAAGGGCGTGCGCAGCAGCTACCCCGGCGACCTGTACTGCCACGTGGCGGTGGAAACGCCGATCAAGCTCACCGAGCACCAGCGCAAGCTGCTCAAGGAGCTCGACGAGTCGTTCAAGAAAGGCGGCCACAAGCACAGCCCGAACGACAAGGGCTGGTTCGAGAAGGCGAAGTCGTTCTTCAGCTGATCTGAACGCAAGGGCCTGAAAACAGAAAAGCGACGCTGATGCGTCGCTTTTCTGTTTGTGGCGGTCAATTCAGGACGTCGACGGCTCAGGCGTTGTCAGGTGACAAAGGAGAAGGCCCGTATTCATTGGAACCGGCGTCGCCTTTTCGCGCGAAGAAAACGATCAACACGATGCCGCCGAGCAAGGGGATAAAACCGATCAGCTGCCACCAGCCGGATTTGCCGATGTCGTGCAGACGACGGGTCGCAACCGCAATGAAAGGCAAGAGAACGCCCAACGCGAAAATGCTGCCCAGAACACCGGCCTCCGCCTCTTTCGACCACAGGCCAAGGGCGTGATCAAGCATGGTCAATGCGAAATACCCCACCAGATAAAAGAGGACGAAATACCAGTACTCCGCCCGTTGCGCGCGCCCGCTGAACGTCGCGTACTTCTTCAAAACAATGGTGATCCAATTCATACTCACTCCCTCCATAAAAACAATTAGATTTGATTCAATTCGACGCCACCTTGGCACTGTAGCCAAATTCCGGGCCGGTACACCACCTTGAAGCGCTCGCAGGCCAACGGCATGTCTTCGGTGAAGGCGCGCCCATGCAAGGCGCACTCGCGCTGGAAGAACTGCTCGTGAGCTTCGCGCCAATACCCCAGCGAACCATCGCCCTCGCCCTCCGTGGCCGCGAACTCGGCGCTGACCTGGTTGAAGGGGATGAGGTCCACAGCCATGGTTTCGATGACACATTGCGGCACACCGGCCCAGTTGGTCACGACGCTGAGGTCGCCCGGCTCCGGCGCGCGCTTGCCCTGGGCCTCGAAGGTCCAGAAGGCCGAAGCCGTCGCGCGCTTCGTGCCGGACAGCACAAGAGCGGCCAGTGAATCCGCCAGGGCCTCGCTGTCGGCGAAGTAAAACGCTTCGTAGAACCGCGATTCGTCCACGCCGGCGCTCGACGCGACAAAGGCCTGCCAGAACTCGGCGATGGGGGGAGGCATTGGTGACATGGCCGGCATTGTGAGGGAAGCACATGGCATCAGGGCTTGGCGCCACCGGAAGCCCCGCGAAGGACGGTGAGCTGCTCACCGAGCCAGCGACCGCTCTCGACCGGCGCCCGCTCACCACACCGGACCTGGTACGGCCGGCCCGACAGGCTGCTGCGCGACGCGGCCAGCTCGATGAACTGCTCCGCGCTCTGCACCGTGCCCCGCTTCTCGATGTAGGCCAGCTTGTCCAGCAAGTGCGACTTGGCCCGCGCACCATCGTGCCAGCTGCCGTTGCGCAGGAACTGGCAGTGCGACGTTTCGAGTCGGTTCAGCAGGGCGTCGATCTCCGCGCGCACGGGTGCGGGGGTGGGGTCGGCAAGCACCAGACCCCCCACGCAAGTCAGCACGATGAAGCACAGGGCGTGAAGTCTGCAGCGTTGCATCAGGTTCGCCTCCAGAAGAACCACTGTAGCGCTTGGAACTATCCCCTTCATTGGAAGCATCGATTGACTAAGGTCGATAGTTTTTGACAAACTAGAGACTGATTCCCCTTCCACTCAGGAGCCCCCATGGCCGAACTGATCCGCCAAGTCCGACCCGCCTGGGCCCAGCTGACCCAGAGGGAGTTGCCGTTGCCGCCCCATGCCCTGCGCAACGCCCTGCTCGCACTGGGCACCGGCCTGCTGCTGATGGCGGGCCTGGCCTCGCTCAGCACCTTCTGGGCGCCCACGCGCGCCTGGTGGGACGCGGCCGAGCATGGCAGCGCCATGGCGGCCGGCGTGCAGGCCTCGCTGCTGGCGGCGGTGGCCACCGCCGTGGGCGCGCTGCCGGTGTTCCTGGTACAGCGCGTGAGCAAGCTGCAGGAAGCCGCCCTGCTCTCGTTCTCGGCCGGGGTGATGCTGGCCGCAGCGATCTTCGCCTTGTTGCTGCCGTCGCTGGACGCGGGGCAGGCGCTGTTCGAGGGCCGCGCCAGCGCCGCCGCGCTGACCGGCGTGGGCCTGGCGCTGGGCATGGGCCTGATGCTGGCCGTGGACCGCTTCACGCCCCACGAACACGCCGTGCTGCCCCCGGCCGCGCCCGGTCACGCCATGGCCCACAGCGCCACCGCCGCGCAGGGTGCCCGGCTGATGGTGCTGGCGATCCTGATCCACAACGTGCCCGAAGGCCTGGCGGTGGGCGCGGCCTACGCCGGCCCGCAGGACGCGGCGGGTGCACAGGCCGGTGCCTCGGTGGCGCTGGCGATCGGCCTGCAGAACATGCCCGAAGGCCTGATCGTGGCCATGGCCCTGCGCACGCTGGGCCGCAGCGCGGCGCAGGCCTGGGGCGTGGCCGCGCTCACCGGGCTGGCCGAGCCGCTGGGCGCCATCGTGGGCCTGTGGGTGCTGGGCAGCCTGCCGGTGTTCTACCCCCTGGGCCTGGCGCTGGCGGCGGGCGCCATGCTGTTCGTGGTGAGCCATGAAATCATTCCCGAAACGCACCGCAGCGGCTTCGAGACCCTGGCCACCGGCACCTTGCTGGCGGGCTTCGTGTTCATGCTGATGCTCGACGCCGTGCTGGCCTGAGGAAGATCCCGCCGGGCGGCCTTGAGCGGGCGCACACGCTGCCTTATGCTGTAACCAGACGTATTTCCAATGGTTGCCGAACCCACGACCGCCGCCACGGCGATGGCAGGTCGTCGGGTTTTCTTGCGCTTCGGCGGGAGGACAGAGCGTGATCGAATGGCCCAGCTTGATCCTGAAGCTGCTCCCGGTGGCAGAAAACGCGCTGATGCCTGGCAAGTTCAAGGAACTGCAGGGCCGGCTCAGTTGCCAGGCGCTGTTCCACGACATCCGCAAGAACCACCACCTCAAGCGGGCCCTGCGGCTGTCCTGGATCTCGGCGGCACAGGCGATCGTCAATGCCTGCGAAGACGACATGAAGCTGTGTCCCGACAAGGAATTGCGGGACGACTTCCAGCGCTACCTGCCCGTGTTCACGGGCGCGATGAACCAGGTGCGCGAGGCGGCCTGCAATCTGTCCAGCAAACAGGACCTGCCCGATTCCCTGATCGACGATTTCGTCTACCACTTCGTGGAGAGCATGCCGGCCCACCTGGCCTTCAACGCCGGGCATGCCGGCAAGCAGTACGTCACCGACCGCTTCCTGAGCGACCTGCGTGACATCACCTGTGCGCCCGAAGCGCTGCCGCAGGCGCTGGTGTCCCGGGCCGGGTTGGGCGTCACCAGCGGTTCTGACCAGCCCCGAACCTTCGGCACCCTGATGTTCGACGATTTCGCGCGCGTGCTGCAGGACCCGGCGGCCTACCCCGCCGCGAACGCGAGCTTCCTGCAGGTCCAGCACGACGTGCTGAAGGAACTGAGCCGGGAGAACCTCGTCATCAGCCAGCGCCTCATCAAGCTGGTGTCGGGCCTCGACGAGCGGATCGACCAGCGGCTGGCGCAAGACCCGCTGGCCTGGCTCAAGGGCGAGCTGTTCGAGCGCCTGGACGACCTCTCGGGGCAGATGTCCGGTGTGGACGACAAGGTGCAGCAGCTCGGCGACAAGATCGACACGCTCCCGAATCTCATCGACGAGCGGGTCACCCGCGCGCTCAAGACCAGCTTCGGGGAAGCCGGCATCCGCGCCGTGCTGCACGAGGCCCCCAGCGTGGCCGACTGGCACGACCCCCTGATGCAGGCGGGGGCACCGGACCACACGCGCCTCATCCACTACTGCCTGTTCGAGGAACCGGCCCGCTTCCATCAGATCCGGGCCACGTTCCACCGCGTTCTGGAGAACATGCGGATCAACGACGCGCTCGACCTGCTGCCCTGGCATGTGCCGTCGATCGAGTACCGCGAGCAGCAGGCGCCGCGCTATTTCCAGAACGCCCTCGCCTCGCTGTGCGGCGAACAGCATTGCGCCACGGTGCTGGAGATGGGGCCTCACCTGGGTGCCAGCGTGGCCTGCGAGCCCGGGTTCGCGGACCGCCTCGACGCCCTGCAATGGCAGGAGGACGGTGAGCCCGGCGTCGACATCGACCTGCCCAACGACCTCGGCAAGCGCAGCAAGGCGGCCCGGCGCGGCGTGTTTCCCCTGACCGTGGAAACCCACCTCGCCCTGTCCACCGTGATGAGCGGCAGGAACCTGCGCATCCTGCTGCGCGCGAAACCGGCCGACGTGTCCAGGCCGGCGGCGTGTTTCCTCACGTTCATGGAAAGGCTGGGCGTGACGGTGGAGGCGGCCGATGCCCTGCACAAGGACAAGACCTGGGTGCTGCGCTACCTGCAGACGCTGCTGGGCATCACACCCAGCTACATCGAGAACCCCTACCCGCGCCTGGAGCACTACACGCTCGAAGACGCCGGCCGCTACCACGGCCGGGAAGCCGAGCGGGACGCGGCGCTCGCCCTGCTGGCCCGGCGGCGGCGGGACGGCCGGCCCGCCGTGCTCGGCGTGCGCGGGCCCAGCGGCTGCGGCAAGTCGTCCTTCGTCCAGGCGCGGCTGGTCGCGGCCCTGGCCAAGAAAGGCCACAAGGCGCTCACGCTGCGGCGCACCGACTTCCTCGGCGCCGACGGCGAGACGGTGGAGGCCGCCCGGCTGCTGACGGAAAAGATGCGCTTCGCACTCGGTCAGCCCGAGACCGAGGAGCTCGCCACCCTGTACCAGGGACAACCCGCCTTCGTGGTGCCCAGCTGCTGCCACCACCTCGCCAAGCTGCTCAAGAAGGCGGGCGAGCCGCGCATGGTCATCTGCATGGACCAGTTCGAGGAAATCGTCGACGACCTTGCCGATGGCAAGTCCGTGCCCGAATGGACCTCGTTGCTGGGCATCATCGACCACCTCGCGGCGCTGCCGCACATGGCGATCGTCTTCACGCTGGAAGACAGCCGCTTCGACAAGCTGGCCTCGGTGGCCGGCGCCAGCGTGGTCGGCGACCCGGACTGGCTGCGGCTGGACGACGGCCACCCCGACTTCCTGCGCACCATCGTGCAGGCGCCGCTGCGCGAGGCCGGTTTCGAGCTCGACGAGGCCATCGTCACCCGCCTGGTGAACGAGGCCATCGAACTGGACCAGAGCAACGGCGACATCGGCTCGCCCTTGCCGCTGCTCTCGCTGAAGATGCACAACCTGTTCCGCGAGATCCGGGCGCGCGGGCTGGACGGCAATGTCGATGCGCCCGAGAAAATCAACGCCCACACGCTGGGCGGCGTGTCCCTGTCCATCGCGGAGGAAATCGAAGCCCTGGCCGAAGAGGCCTGGCGCCGCTCGGGCGCGGAAGACAACGACCTGGCCCACTTCCTGCGGCCGCTGGTGCGCGTGTCCAAGAGCGACGCCGAAGGCGCCCGGACCAACATCGTGCTGGGCACTGTCAAGGCGCGCGAGTTCTCCACCGAGCGCAAGGTCGACAAGGCATTCACGCGGCTGCGGCTGCTGGTGCCGGCGGCCAGCGGCTGGCGCCTGGTGCACGAAAGCGTGATCCACCGCTGGAGGCGCTCGGCCCAGTGGTTCGCCGACACCAAGGACGAGCTGGCCCGGGAGGCCGCCCTGAGAAAGGACGCCGAAGCGTGGCACGCGCAGGGCCGGCCGCCCTGCACCGAGGCCACGGCGGACCAGATGGAAGCCGCCGTGCTGGTGCTGCAGGCCCAGATCCGCAACTGGGCCACGGACCTGCCGGTGAGCCTGCCGGACGCCGAGCGCCATCTGTGCGACCACGCGCTGGCGATCTTCGATCTGTCCGACACGCCGCTCCAACCCGTGCCCACCTCCACGCGCGGCGGCCTGTACGTGCATCTCGCGGCCTCCTACGGCTGCACGGACCTGATGCGCCGCTACGCCCTGCGGGACCCCGCGTCCCTGCACGCGAACACGCAGGAACACCGATCGCCCCTGCATTGCAGCGCGTTCTCGCAGGCCGAGACCACCGCCTACCTGCTGACGCAGAACGCCGACCTCCACCAGGAACAGAAAGGCGGTGGGACCGCGCTGGACATCGCGACCTGGGTGCAGCGGGAGGACATCCTGGACCTGCTGCTGGCGGCCCTGCCGACACCCCGCACAGACGCCGCCCTGCCCGGCCAACCCCTGCTGGCCGCGGCCCAGGTGGGCAACCTCGCCATCGTGCGCAAGCTGGAGGCCGCCGGCTACGACCACACCGCGATGAACCCGCAGAAGTGGACCGCCCTGCATTGCGCCGCCACCAACGACAACCTCGACGCCTACCGCCACTTTCTGTCCCGCGGCGACCTGGAAGCCGAGAACGAGCATGGGCTCACCCCCATCGACGTGGCAGCGGCCAACGGCCACTGGAAGCTGATCCAGGCGAGCTTCGCCCACGAGGCGACCGGCCGGATCCTGGCCGGCAAGCGCAGCACCGGGTGGACCACGCTGGGCCTGGCGGCCGACTGCAAGCGCTACAAGACGGTGGAGATGCTGGTGCCCATCTGCGACCCCAACACCACCTTCGACCCGTCCGGCGCCTACGAGGGCTACACCGCGCTCCACCTGGCGCTGCACGAGTACGACAAGGACCGTGAGAGCGCGTCGCAACGGCTGCGCAACCAGACCGCGCTCACCGTCGAGGCGCTGCTGTCCTCGCCGAAGACCGACGTGCTGATCCGGGCCAAGGGCAAGAGCGCGCACGAGATGGCCACCGGCCTGCCCGCGCTGCAGGCGGCCATCCTGGCCCACCCCAGCTTCGACCCGCTGCGGCCGACGGACGAGGGCTGGACCGAGCTGATGCGGGCCGCGAAATCGGGCGACCGGGCGAAGGTCACGGCGCTGTTCGAGCAGGTCAAGAGCCGCACCCACCTCGACCACGTCGCCGAGGACGGCACCTCGCTGGCGCTCCTGCTGCTCCAGGCCGGCATGGCCGATCTCGTCCAGCCCTTGCTGGAGGCCGGCGAGGTCGATCCCTGGAAGGCCGGCAACGGCTACCCCGGCCTGCTGCTCGCCGCCGACACCCCGGCCACGCAAGACCTTTTCCAGTGGATCCTGGCCGCCATCCCCGAGCGCCTGCAGCCCGCCACGACGGCGCGCATCCTCACCGACCTCATCGCCCGCGACACCGCCCGGGAAACCGACGGCGCGCTGGCGCAGCAACTGCTCGCGCGCACCGACCTGACCGGCGACACCCGCTCGCTCTCCCACACCATGATCAGCGCCGTCCAGCTCGGGCGCCTGGGCATGTTCCTCCTGCTCGAAAAGCACGGCCTCGAACCGGCGCTGCCCGACGCCTGGGGTCGGCAAATCGAAGACCTGGCCAGCGACGCCGTGCGCGAGGCGCTGCTGAACCGCCGCCGGCTGTTGTCCTGACCCCCGCCAACTCAAGCAAGGCCACGACATGAGCAGCACCTTCCACCCCTCCAACCCGGCCTGGGAACGGGTCAGCGGCAGCCAGGCCATGAAAGCCCGCCTTCAGGAAGGCGGCTGGCGCCCGGAGCACGACCCGGACGTGGTCCTGCACAGCATGACCCTGCCCTACTACCCGGGCCGGCGCCTGATCATGGCCACCTGCCCGCACTGGAAGCCCGAGTCCACCGCGCTGTACTGGCTGGTGGGCGCCGACGACATCTACCGGCTCAACGGTGTCTCGCCGCCGATCCACGAAGCGAACGCCAAGTCCAACCAGCGCATCACCGAGGACGCCGCCCTGGCCTACATGGGCTTCTTCTGCTTCTTCGTGCGCGGCGAGGAAGGGCCTTTCGCCATCATCGAAACGCTCGACGACCCGTACCTGCCCCCCGCGATGAAACAGGCGGGAGATGCCGATGAAACGGAATCCAGGGAACGCCGGCTGCTGGCGCTGCGCCACCAGAGCCCGCGCTACCACGGCACCGATGCCGACGGCAAGTTCCGGTACTCGGCCTGCGTCTTCTATTCCAACGCGATCTTCGTCGCGGACCTGCTGGTCCACCCCGGCGGCATGGTCGAGATGCAGAACGACACCCCGCTGCTCGGCGACCTGCCGTGCCGGGTCGACGCCCCCCTCACGCTGGCCCGGGAGTTCCAGCCCTGAGCACAGACCTGGCGTGCATGCTGTTACCGGATGCCACAGGGAAGCGGGACACGCGCCGATAAGATCGGGCGGATGAACGCAAGAAGCCACGCCCGGACCCTGCTCGCCGCCCTCACCGCCACCCTGATCGCCGCACCCGGCTGGGCCCAGACCCCGACGCCGACACCATTGCCGGCCCCTGGCGAATTCGAGAACTGCCTGAACGGCCTGCGCGCGCCGGCGCGCGCGGTGGGCGTGAATGAAGCCAGCTTCACCCGCTACACGCAGGGCCTGCAGCCCGACATGAGCGTGATCGACAAACTGAACTTCCAGCCCGAGTTCCGCACCGCGATCTGGGACTACCTCGCTGGCCTGGTGGACGAGCAGCGCGTGGCCGAAGGCAAGGCCCTGCTCACCCAGCACGCGGGCACGCTGCAGCGCGTCCAGGAACGCTTCGGCGTGGACCCGGCCACGGTGGTCGCCGTGTGGGGCGTGGAGAGCAACTTCGGCCAGACCTTCGGCAAGTCGCCGCTGGTGCAGTCGCTGGGCACGCTGTCGTGCTTCGGCCGGCGGCAGGCCTACTTCCGCACCGAGTTCTACGCCACACTGCGCATCCTGCAGGCCGGGCACATCACGCCCGAGCGGCTGGTGGGCTCCTGGGCGGGCGCGTTCGGCCACACGCAGTTCATGCCCAGCACCTTCGAGCGTCTGGCGGTGGACTTCGACGGCGACGGCCGCGCCGACCTGATGGACAGCACGCCCGACGCCCTCGCCTCGACCGCCAACTTCCTTGCCAAGGCCGGCTGGCAGAACGGCCAGCCCTGGGGCTTCGAGGTGAAGCTGCCGCCCAACCTCAACACCAGCGGCGAAGGCCGACGCACCAAGCGCACCATGGACGACTGGTCGGCGCGCGGCGTGCGGCGCGTGGACGGCTCGCCCCTGCCGGCCGGCGGCAGCGCCGGCCTGCTCACGCCCGCCGGGCCGCTGGGGCCGGCCTTCCTGGTGCTGCGCAACTTCGATGCGATCTACAGCTACAACGCGGCCGAGAGCTACGGCCTGGCGATCGCGCACCTGTCGGACCGGCTGCGCGGCGACGGCCCCTTCGTCACCCCCTGGCCGACCGACGACCCCGGCCTCTCGCGCGCCGAGCGCCGCGAGGTGCAGACCCTGCTGATCGCCCGCGGCCACGACATCGGCGAGGTCGACGGCATGCTGGGAGAAAAGAGCCGCGTGGCGATCCGAGCCGAGCAGACACGGCTGGGCCAGGAGAGCAACGGGCGCGCCGGCCAGAAGCTGTTGAAGGCGCTGCGCGGCGGCTGAAGTCAGCGGCCCGCGCGGGCCAGGTTGCGCGCCAGGCGCTCGCCCGCCGCGCGCAGGCGCTCATGCAGCGCGGGCGGCTCCAGCACGTCGAAGTCCACGTCCATCGCCATGAGCCAGTAGGCCAGGGAATCCAGCGACTCCAGCTGGCCGGCACCGCAGCGCATGAGGCAGCGCGTGTCGTCGATGGCTTCGAGCGTGGCGGCCGAAGCCGGGATGATGCGCGCCATCGCCTCGCGGGGCCGGTGCAGCACCACCCGCGCCTCATCGCCGTGCTGCACCCCCGCGAGCGTGCCCGACACATAGGCGCGCAGGTCGCCTGCCGGCGCGGCCCGCGGTGCAAAGTGCGCCCCGGTGCTCGGCGCGCCTTCCACGCGGTCGATGCGGAAGGTGCGCCAGTCGTCGCGCGCCGGGTCCCAGGCCACCAGGTACCAGCGGCTGCCGGTGTGCACCAGACCCTGCGGCTCCACCGTGCGCACGCTGCTCTGGCCGCGCATGTCGCGGTAGCGGAAGCCCACCTGCAGCTGGTCGCGGCAGGCGACGGCCAACAGGGCCAGCACCCCCGCGTCGATGGTCGGCCCACCGCGTTGCAAGGGCACGATGGCCGCGCGCAGCGCGCCCGTGCGGCGGCGCAGCCGCGTGGGCATCACCTGCTCCAGCTTGACGAGCGCGCGCAGCGAGCTCTCTTCCACCCCGCTCACGGTGCCCGACGCGGCGACCTGCAGCGCGATGGCCACGGCCAGGGCCTCCTCGTCGTCCAGCAGCAGCGGCGGCAGCGACTGGCCCGCACGGAACGCGTAGCCGCCGGCCACGCCGCTGCTGGCGTGGATCGGGTAACCGAGCTGGCGCAGGCGGTCGATGTCGCGCCGCAGGGTGCGGGGGTGGACCTCCAGCCGATCGGCCAGCTCGGTGCCCGCCCAGTGGCTGCGGGTCTGCAGCAGGGACAACACGCGCAGCAGCCGTGAAGACGATGAAAGCATGGCGCCACTCTACCTCGGATCGAGGGCCGAATCTGTCCGCAATGGGCGCGACATTGCAGGCACGTGCCCGACGCGGTGTCGAGCCGAAGTCACAACCCCTTTTTCAGGAGCCCACCATGTCCCAGATCGTTCTCTACTGGCACCCCATGTCCAGCGCCACCCCGGTCGCCTGCGCCCTCGCCGAACTCGGCGTGAAGCACGAGCGCGTGAAGATCGACATCACGCAAGGCGAGCAACGCCGGCCCGACTACCTGGCCCTCAACCCCAACGGCAAGGTGCCCACGCTGACGGTGGACGGCGCACCCATGTTCGAGGCGCTGGCGATCGAGATGTGGCTGGGCGAAACCTACGGCGTGCAGAAGGGCCTGTGGCCGGCCTCGGGCACGCCCGAGCGCCTGCAGGCCATGGCCTGGAGCACCTGGTCCTACGTGACCTATGGCGCCCAGCTGGTGCGCCTGCAGGCCGCGCGCGACCTGGGCACGCCCGACGACGCGCACGGCAGATCGGCACACAAAGGGCTGGATCAGTTGCTCGCACTGCTGGACGCGCGCCTGGCGGCGCAGCCCTGGATGCTGGGCCCCGCCTATTCGCTGGTGGACCTGATCGTGGGCTCGGTGATCGGCTACAGCGCCTACATCGGCGCACCAGTGGGCTCGCACCCGCACGTCGCGGCCTGGCTCGGCAAGGTGCAGGCGCGGCCGGCGATGCAGATCGACGCCTAAAGCTTCACCGCCGTCCCACTCACGGCGACCATCATCATCCCGTTGGTCTCGCCCAGCACCTCGTAGTCGAAGTCGATGCCGATCACGCCGGTGGCGCCCATCTCGCGCGCCGATTCGATGAGGTCTTCCATGGCGGCGTCGCGCGCGCCCGAGAGGGCCCGCTCGTAACCGCCGGCGCGGCCGCCCACCACGTCGCGCACCGACGAGAACAGGTCGCGGAAGATGTTGGCGCCGATGATGGCCTCGCCGTGCACGATGCCCAGGTACTGCGACCGCTCCACGCCCTCGGGCGTGGTGGTGCTGAGAAAGAAGCCGTCCTTGCTTTTGGAAAACCAGCCCATGTGAAAACTCCCGCCAACGCACCGCCCGGCGGGTGCCCGGGCATGGTACCGTGGGCCACCCCTCCAACGAAAGCTCCCATGCCAGGCTACCAGGTCCGGACCGAGACCCTGAGTCTCGGCGGCGAAGACTGGCACATCCGTCGTCTCCTCGACGACCAGCAATACACCGACACCCAGCACCACGCAGCCGACATCGGCCTGCCACCGGCGGGCTGGTCGCATTTCGGTCAGGTGTGGCCCTCCTCGCGCGTGCTGGCACTGGCCATGCTCACCCACCCCATCGCGGGCCTGCGGGTGCTGGAGATCGGTGCCGGCCTGGCACTGGCCAGCCTGGTGATGCACCGGCGCGGCGGCGACGTCACGGTGAGCGACTGGCACCCGCTGACCGAAGAATTCCTGCGGCACAACCTCGCGCTCAACGGTCTGGGCCCGATGCCCTACCAGGCCGGCAACTGGGAAAGCACCGCCGCCACCGACAACCCGGCCCTGGGCCGCTTCGACCTCATCGTGGGCAGCGACCTGCTCTACGAACGCCAGCAGCCCGCGCAGCTCGCGGCCTTCATCTTCCGCCACGCCTCGCCCACGGCGGTGGTGATCATCGTCGACCCGGACCGCGGCAACCGCGCGGCCTTCGGCCGCGACATGGCCGCGCTGGGCTTCACGCTGAGCATGCAGGCCGCCGACCGGCAGCTGGAAGACGGCGAGACCTACAAAGGCCGCTTCCTGAGCTTCACGCGCTGAACTGCGGCGGCGCTCAGTGCGCGCCGCCGGCGTCTACCGCCGCGCCAAGCACCGGCTTGGAGAACCAGATCACCGCCACCAGCACGAAGAACAGCGCCGCCGAGAGGTAGAACAGGTCGGTCACCGCCAGCGTGTAGGCCTGCTGGTTGATCATGCGGTCGATGTTGGCCAGCGCCTGCTCGCGGCTCAGGCCGCTGCCCATGAGCTGGTCCAGCGTGGCCATGGCGGTGGCGTTGCCGGTGTGGATGGACTCCACCAGCTGCGCGTGGTGCAGCGAGGCCCGGCTGTCCCACAGCGTGGTGAACAGCGAGGTGCCCACCGCACCGGCCGTGATGCGCACGAAGTTGGACAAACCGGCGGCCGACGGCGTCTGCTGCGGCTGCAGGCCCGAGAACACGATGGCCTGCAAGGGAATGAAGAAGAACGCCATGGCCGCCCCCTGCAACAGCGTGGGGATCAGGATGGTCATGAAATCGGCCTGGGTGTTGAAGTGCGAGCGCATCCACAGCACCAGGCCGAAGCCGATGAAAGCCACCGTGGCGAGCTTGCGCGGGTCGATGCGGCTCACGTTCTTGCCCACCCAGGGCGAGAGCACGATGGCCAGCAGGCCCACCGGCGCGGTGGCCAGCCCGGCCCAGGTCGCCGTGTAGCCCATGTGCTGCTGCAGCCACAGCGGCAGCAGCACCACGTTGCCGAAGAACAGGCCGTAGGCCACGGACAGCGCGAGCGTGCCGGTGACGAAGTTGCGCCGCGCGAAGAGGCGGATCTCCACGATGGGGTGCTTGTCGGTCAGCTCCCAGGCCAGGAAGAACAGGAAGCTCACCACCGCCACCACCGCCAGCGCGATGATCTCGCCCGACGCGAACCAGTCCAGCTCCTTGCCCATGTCGATCATGATCTGCATCGCACCGACGAACAGCACCAGCAGCACCAGGCCGATCACGTCCAGCGGCACGCGGCGCGGACCCGGGTCGCGGCTGCGGTAGATGGACCAGGTGAGCGCGGCGGCCACCAGGCCCACCGGGATGTTGATGTAGAAGATCCACGGCCACGAGATGTTGTCGGTGATCCAGCCGCCCAGCAGCGGCCCGGCCACCGGCGCCACCAGCACGGTCATGGCCCACATGGCCATGGCGGTGCCCGCCTTCGCGCGCGGGTAGCTCGCCAGCAGCAGCGTCTGCGACAGCGGGATCATCGGGCCGGCCACCAGGCCCTGCAGCACGCGGAACGCGATCAGCAGGCCGATGTTGGGCGCCAGGCCGCACAGCCACGAGGCGACCACGAACAGCAGCACGCTCATGGTGAACAGGCGCACCTGCCCGAAGCGTTGCGTGAGCCAACCGGTGAGCGGCACCGAGATGGCGTTGGCCACCGCGAACGAGGTGATCACCCAGGTGCCCTGCGCCGGGCTCACGCCCATGTCGCCCGCGATCGCGGGAATGGACACGTTGGCGATCGAGGTGTCGAGCACGTTCATGAACGTGGCCAGCGACAAGGCCAGCGTGCCCAGCACCAGCTGAGCGCCCTTGAGGGGCTCGAACACCGGCGGCGAGGCACTCGGCGCCGGGGCCGGTGTCGGGGCCTCGGTGGGCAAGGCCCCCGAGGCGGGGAGAGCGTGGCTGTCGGCCATGGTCGATCAGCGCCGCTTCAACGGACCAGGGCCAGCGAGTCCGACACCACCGGGATCGCCGGTGCCGCGGGCGCGGCGGGCTTGCGCACCGCCGCCGTGGCGCGCGCGGTGCCGCCGCCGTGCTGGCCGATGATCTGCTGCACGCGCGTGTCGGCCTCGCGGTTGTCCTGCTCGAACACGGCGGTCTGCACTTCCTGCGAGGCGGCGGCCGCATCGGCCAGCATGCGGCCGTCGGTCTTGCTCACGTCCACGCGCGCTTCCATCGACAGGCCCAGGCGCAGCGGGTGGTCCACCAGTTCCTTGGCGTCCAGGCGCACGCGCACCGGCACGCGCTGCACCACCTTGATCCAGTTGCCGGTGGCGTTCTGCGCCGGCAGCAGCGCGAAGGCCGCGCCCGTGCCCGCGCCCAGGCCCTCGATGGTGCCGTGGTACGTCACGTTCTTGCCGTACACGTCGGCGCTGAGTTCCACCGGCTGGCCCAGCCGCAGGTTCTTGAGCTGGCTTTCCTTGAAGTTGGCGTCCACCCAGACCTGGTCGAGCGCGATCACCGACAGCAGCGGCGAGCCGGCCGGCACGCGCTGGCCCAGCTGCACGTTGCGGCGGGCCACGTAGCCAGCCACCGGCGCCTGCAGCTCGACGCGCTTGAGCGCCACGTAAGCCTCGCGCACGCGGGCCGAAGCGCGCAGCACGCTGGGGTGCTGGTCGACCGCGATGCCCTCGGTCAGCGTCTGGTTCGAGGCCAGCTGTTCCTTCGCGGCGAGCACGGCCGCGCGCGCGGCCTCGGCGCTGCTGCGCGCGGCGGCCAACTGGGCCGTGGCGTGCTTGAACTCTTCCTGGCCGACGGCACCGGAGGCCACCAGCGGCTGGCGCCGCGCCACGTCGTCCTGCAGGCGCTGCAGGTCCGCCTGCGCGCGCGCCAGGTCCGCTTCGCGCAGCGCGATCTGCGCGCCCTGGGTGCGGTTGTTCGCGTACAGCGTGCGCACCTCGCGCACAGTCTGCGCCAGCTGGGCCTCGGCCTGTTCGAGCGCGATCTTCGCGTCCGTCGGGTCCAGGCGCACCAGCCACTGGCCGGCCTGCACGTGGTCGTTGTCGTTGGCGTTGATCGCCACCACCGTGCCCGCCACCTGCGGCGTGATCTGCACCAGGTTGCCCTGCACGTAGGCGTTGTCGGTGGTCTCGAAATGGTTGAGCACCAGCGCCCAGTAGGCGGCGTAGCCCAGGCCGGCAGCAAGCACGACCGCGCTCACGGCGGTCAGGGCTTTCTTGCGGGCGGGGTTGCCTTGCGGTGCGGTGTTGTCGGAAGGGGTGGTCATGAGAGGCTCCGGTTGTCGGTGAGCAAGATAAGAAGAAAAGGAATCAGTGCGAGGCCGGGGCGTCGGTCTCGAAGCCGCCGCCCAGGGCGCGCACCAGCGCCACCTGGGTGGACAGGGCCCGCGCCTGCAGGTCCACGGTCTGGCGCCGCTGACTGAACAGCGAGGTCTCGGCGCTGAGCACGGTGAGGTAGCCGCTCAGGCCCGCGCGGTAGCGCTGGGTGGCGATGTCGTAGGCCGCCTCGGCCGCACTGCGCGCCTGCGCCTGCTGCTCGCGCTGGCGCTCCAGCGACTGGCGGGCATTGAGCTGGTCGGCGGTTTCTCGCACCGCTTCGAGCACCGCGCCGTTGTAGCTTTCCACCGCGGCGTCGAGGTCGGCCGTGCGGGTGCGCAGTTGCGCGCGCAGGCGGCCGGCGTCAAAGATCGGCAGGTGGATCGCGGGGCCGATGCCGTAGTGCTGGCTGCCCGAATCGACCAGGCGGTCCAGCCCGATGCTGGAGAGGCCCACGAAGGCGGTGAGGCTCACGTTGGGATAGAACTGCGCCTTGGACACGTCCACGCCCTTGGTGGCGGCTTCCATGCGCCAGCGCGCGGCGGTGATGTCGGGGCGGCGGCCCAGCAGGTCGGCCGGCAGCACCTCGGGCAGCGCCAGGGTGCGCAGGGCCTGCAGGTCGGGCTTGAGCTGGTCGAAGCTCTGCGGCGGCAAGGCGGCCAGCGCGGCCAGCGCGTGGCGCGCGGCGGCAATCTGCTCGTCGATCTGTTCGATCTGCACGCGCGCATCGGGCAGCGCGCCCTCGCCCTGCTTGAGTTCCACGCGCGTGTCCAGCCCGGCGTCCACGCGCTGGCGGATCAGGCCCAGCATCTGCTCGCGCTGGGTCAGGGCCTGCTGCGCCACCTCGCGCTGCGCGAGCAGGCGGCCCAGCTGCACATAGGTCTGCGCCACGTTGCTGGCCAGCACGTTGCGCGCGGCCTGCAGGTCGGCCGCGGCGGCGCGCTCGCTGCCCACGGCCGCTTCGATCGCCGAACGGTGCAGGCCGAAGAAGTCGAACTCCCAGCTGCCCGCGATCTGCGCGTTCGCCAGCGTGCGGGTGGAACCGCCCAGCGGCGCGGGATAAATGCTGTTGGCGCTGAAGTGCTGGCGCGTCGCGTCGGCGCTGCCGTTGATCTTCAGGCCGTCGTTGGCCTCTTCGCCCGCCGTGGCGGCCTGGGCGCGCCGCAGACGAGCCTCGGTCACCTTGAGGGACGGCTGGGCCTGCAAGGCCTGGTCGATCACGCGGACCAGGGACTCATCGCCCCAGGCGCGCCACCAGTCGGCCGGCACCGCCAGCGGGGCCGCACCGGTCGCGGGCTGCGCCAGGCCCACGGCCTGCGCCGCCAGCGCGGTGGATTGCGACTGGATGCCGGCGCTGCTGGCGCAACCGGCGAGCACGGCGGCCATCGCCACCGCGGTCAGGGCCACGGCGGTGCGGCGGGCGGGAGATATTTGATAAGGCTTCATTTGCTTAGGCAAGTAATGGATTCAACAAGGCGGCAAGGCAGGTGTTCACTGGCGGGCCGTCAGCCCGAGTCCTTCAGCGCCTCGCCCGTCTCGACCATGCGGTTCAGGTAACCGATCAGCGCCTGCCACTCCGTCTTGCTGAAGCCGGCCAGGTGCTGGTTCATCACGTCGGCGAGCACCTCGGGCACGTGCTCCATGGCGGCCTTGCCTTCGGGCGTGAGTTCCACCACCACCACGCGGCGGTCTTCGGTGGAGCGCACGCGCGTGCAAAGGCCCTTCTTTTCAAGTCGGTCGAGCAGGCGCGTCATGGCGCCGGCGTCGATCTGCGACCAGCGTGCGAGCTCGGCCACGGTGGCCGTGCCCTGCATGCGCAGCTTCATCAGCGGCCCCCACTGCGCGGTGGTGAGGTCGTGCAGGCACAGGCGCTTGTCGGCCTGGTAGACGATGGACATCATCACGCGCTTCATGAGGTAACCCACGCTCTGGTTGGGCGTGAAGTTGTGACCGTCGTAGAACGCGACTGGTGGGGTGGTGCGAGGCATGCCGCGAATATACATGCCTAGGCAATATTTGTCTTGGCTTCAAAAAAACCCGCGAGCACGACAGGGCCAAGAAAAGCCGGCCCGAAAAAACAAAAGGCCCGCGATGCGGGCCTTCTTGCGGGGTCCTGGCCGGGAGGGCCAGGGGGCGATCAGCCGCCCTTCTTCGAGCGCTTGCCCGGGTTCTTCTTGCTGCGCGTGGCCACGCCACGCTCCAGGCTCACGCGCTGGCCGCGGCCGGGCGTGGTCAGGGTGACGCCAGCGACGGGCTTCGGACGGGGAGTGGCTTTGCGGTCGGCTTCGGTGACGATTTTGTTGCCCATGGCTGGTTCCTGAGAGAGATTGCAAAAGCCGCTATTAGGCCATAGACGAGGGCCCCTCTCCCAACCGCCCGCCCGCCCCGCAGAACGGCGGGGCCCGGCGCCCTCTGCCAATACCCCGCGGCCTTAGTCGGTTTTTCCAGACAAAGCCCCGCAACAGCCCTAGCATTGATTCTGTAATGAATCAACGTTTCATATACAAAACGCCAACATCCACCCGCAGGCTCCCATGAACGACGCACTTCACGGCACCCGCGCAAGCCACCCGACCACCGGCAGCTTGCATCCCGCGATCGAATTCATCGGGGTGGACAAGCGATTCCCCGCACGGGGCAAGAACCCCGAAGTGATCGCCGCGCGCAACGTGACGCTGTCCATCCAGCCGGGCGAAGTGGTGTCGCTGATCGGCCCCTCGGGCTGCGGCAAGAGCACCCTGCTCAACATGGGCTCGGGCCTGGCCAAGGCCTCGGCCGGCACCGTCAAGGTCAACGGTGAAGTGGTCACCGGCCCCAACAAGCACGTCGCCTTCATGCTGCAGAAAGACCTGCTCATGCCCTGGCGCACGATTTCGCAGAACGTCGAGTTCGGCCTGGAGCTGCGCGGCGTGCGCGCCGCCGACCGCGCCGCCATCTCCGAGAAGCTGCTGGCCCAGTGCCACCTCAAGGGCTTCGGCAACAGCTACCCGCACCAGCTCTCCGGCGGCATGCGCCAGCGCGCCGCCATGGCCCGCACGCTCGCGGTCGACCCCATCGTGCTGCTGATGGACGAGCCCTTCTCCGCCCTCGACGCGCAGACCAAGATGATCCTGCAGCAGGACCTGGCGCGCACCGTGGCCGAGCACAAGAAGACCGTGCTCTTCATCACCCACGACCTGGCCGAAGCCGTCGCGCTGTCCGACCGCATCCTGGTGATGAGCGAGCGCCCCGGCACCATCGTCGAAGAGATCGTGGTCGACATCCCCGGCCGCGACAACCCGATGGCGCGCCGCAAGCACCCCGCCGTGGGCGACTACGTCTCGCGCCTGATGGACCTGCTCAAGCTCGACGCGCAGACCGACGTGCACTGAATCCCGCCTCCCCTTTTCCATTCACCCACCTGCCCCTGGAGTTGCCATGAAGATGACCCGCGCTTTCAACGGAACCCGCCGTGCCTGCCTGAGCCTGCTCGCCGCTGCGGCGCTGGCGTCGCCCCTGGCGGCCCATGCCCAGTTGCAGGAAATCACCTACCTGCTGCCCGCCCCGGGCACGCTGCCGGCCTTCGGTCCCTGGATGCTGGCCCAGGCCAAGGGCTACTACGAGCAGGAAGGCCTCAAGGTCAACTTCGTCACCGCCCGCGGCGGCGTGGACGTGGCCAAGCAGATCGGTGCCGGCAACGCCGTCATCGGCGGCGCCATCGGTGACACCCCCATCATCGCCCGCGCCCAGGGCATCCCCGTCAAGGCCGTGGCCGTGCTCGGCGCCGGCTCGCTCACCCAGCTCGTGAGCCACAAGGACGAGAAGATCGAAAGCCCGCGCGAGCTCAAGGGCAAGACCGTCACCGTCCTGGCCTACACCGACACCACCTACTACGCCCTGCTCGGCATGCTCAGCAAGGTCGGCCTGACCAAGAACGACGTCAACATCCAGGCCGCCGGCCCCGCCGGTGTGTGGCAACAGTTCGCCGCCAAGAAGGCTTCGGCCATGGCCGGCGTGCCCGACTGGACGGTGAGCGCGATGGAAGCCGGCGCGCAGGTCGACATCCTGCCGGCCGACATCTACTTCAAGAGCATGGCCCAGGCCATCCTGGCCTCCGACGAGACCATCGCCAAGAACCCGCAGCTGATCCAGAAGCTGGTGCGCGCCACGCTCAAGGGCATGAAGGACATCATGGCCGACCCCAAGGCCGCCACCACCGCCTACGTGGCGCACGTGCCGGTGCACAAGGGCAAGGAAGCCAGCATCCAGAAGGCCTTCGAGCTGTTCAACAAGTACGTCTACGCCGCCCAGAAGGTGCCCGGCACGATGGACGAAGCCCGCCTGGCCGAGCTGCAGAAGTTCTACGTCACCAACGGCGTGGTGCCCAAGGAGACGCCGGTCAAAGAGCTCTACACCAACCAGTTCGTGACGGCCAAGTAAGCCGCGCGCCCTTCTTACCGCCATTGAGAGTCGCGAGATGAAAGACCTACTGCAGCGCTACAGCACAGCGCTCTGGAGCCTGCTGGTTCTGGTGCTGTTCATGGGAACCTGGGAATACCTGCCCGGTGTCCTGGGCGTGCCCGAATTCGTGCTGCCGCCGTTCTCGCGCGTGTGGGAAGAAGCCGTGCGCATCTGGGGCAGCGAGCGCCTGCTCTGGCACGCCGGCATCACCGGCGCGGAGGTCGTCATCGGTTTCATCCTGGGCTCGCTGCTGGGCGCGCTGATCGGCTACGCCCTGGGCCTCTCGCCCAAGGTCGAAGCCGTGCTCTCGCCCTACCTGCTGGCGCTGCAGATCGCCCCCAAGGTGGCGTTCGCGCCCCTGTTCGTGATGTGGCTGGGCTACACCATGTACCCCAAGATCCTGGTGGCCGTGCTGATCGTGTTCTTCCCGGTGCTCATCAACGTGCTCTCGGCCATGCGCACCATGGACCACGACCTGATCAACCTCGCGCGCTCCTTCTCCGCCACCCGGCTGCAGGTGTTCCGCATGGTCGAGTTCCCGACCACGCTGCCACCCCTGTTCTCGGGCCTGCGCATCGCCAGCACGCTGGCGGTGATCGGCGTGGTCGTCGGCGAACTCGTGGGCGGCAACATGGGCCTGGGCTACATGCTGGTGTTCTTCGAGGGCCAGGGCAACACCGCCGGTGTGTTCGTGGTCATCGCCGCCCTCACCGTGATCGGCATCATTGCCTACTACGCCGTGGTGATCGCCGAGAAGCGCGTGCTCCACTACCTGCCCAGCGCCGAGCGGCGCGTGGCCTGAGGAAAACCATGGCACAAGAAATCCAGCTCACCGGCCGCCGCGTCCTCGTCACCGGCGCCGCCCGCGGCCTGGGCGCGAGCTTCGCGCAATCCCTGGTGCAGGCCGGCGCGCGCGTCGTCATCAGCGACGTGCTGCACGACGCCGGGCAGCAGCTCGCCAAGGACCTCGGGCCCAACGCCCACTACGTGCCGCTGGACCTGCTCGACGCGGCCGGCGTGCGCGCCGGTGTGGACGCCGCCGCGCAATGGCTGGGCGGCCTCGACGGCCTGATCAACAACGCGGCCATCACCAACTCCGGCGGCAAGGGCATGGGCGAGCTCAGCCCCGAGACCTGGGACCTGGTGATGGACGTGAACGTGCGCGGCACCTGGCTCGTCACCGCCGCCGCGCGCCCCCACCTGGCCGCCGCCGGTGGTGGCCGCGTGGTCAACATCGCCTCCGACACCGCGCTGTGGGGCGCGCCCCGCCTGCTGGCCTACGTGGCGAGCAAGGGCGCGGTGATCGCCATGACCAAGTCGCTGGCGCGCGAGATGGGCGAGGACGGCACCACCGTCAACGCCATTGCCCCCGGCCTCACCCTGGTCGAAGCCACCGCCTACGTGCCGCAGGAGCGGCACGAGCACTACCTCAAGGGCCGCGCGATCCAGCGGCCGCAGATCCCCGAAGACGTCAACGCCGCCGCCCTGTTCCTGCTGACACAGGCCAGCGGCTTCATTACCGGTCAGCTGCTGCCCGTCAACGGCGGCTTCACGATGAACTGAAAAGGAGAAAACCGATGAGCACAGCCACCATCACCAAACCCGCAGCGGCCAACGCGCCCGTGTTCAACGAACGCGGCCTGATGGACGCGAACATTCCGCCCGAAGCCGACACGCAGCGCGTGATGATGCGCCAGGAAGGCCAGACCTTCGCGCAGTGGATGGACAGCCGCGTGGCGCGCAAGAGCACGCGCAGCTACGACTGGGACGCGCTGAAGTTCCAGGCCGACTTCGACCCCAAGTACCGCCGCGCGCAGATGCGCTACGTGGGCACCGGCGGCACCGGCGTGAACAAGGACACCAACACCGTGCCCGCCGCCCACTTCACCTTCTCCACCATGGTGATCCCGGCCGGCAACATCGGCCCCTCGCACATCCACTACGACGTGGAAGAAATCTTCTTCGTCATGCGCGGCGCCATGAAGGTGGTCTGCGAGAAGGACGGCGAGCGCTGGGAAACCATCGTCGGCGAGCGCGACCTGATCTCGGTGCCGCCCGGCGTGTACCGCGAAGAGCACAACGTGGGTGACGAAGACGCGCTGATGTGCGTGATGCTGGGTTCGCCCAAGCCCATCACCCCCACCTACC